>CAZOQY010000025.1:0-16895 GCA_964581835.1 uncultured Streptomycetaceae bacterium
GTGTCACGAAACAGCGCGATTTCCCGGCCGGGTTCGAACAAGGCGTGCAGGTCGGCGTTGTCGTGCGTGACATACAGGCTGCCCGACATCGGGCCGTCGAAGTCGCGCATCTTGAGCGCGTAGAAGTCGCGGCAATGTCCGATCGTGCCCACGCCGAGCACTATCTTCGACTGGGCGAAGAGCCGGGGAACGTCCTCGGTGGCGATACGGCCACCTTCCCATCCGCTGCCGTGGGCAGTTACCCTGACGCCCGCATTGCGCAGCGCAGTGACAATTTCTTCGCGGATACCGTAGCGGGCACCGACGAACGAGACATCGTGGATTTTCGGGAGATCGGGCATCGGGCGGAAAATGCCCGGATCGCTCGCCTCCGGGAAGTAGAGCGCGGGGCAACCTTCCTTCTCGTACCACCCGACGCATTCAGGTGCTGCCGTGAGGGCCAGGTCCAGGTGCGGAATCAGGGGATAAGTCCCGTCCCACCGCCCGCCGACTTTGCGACCCCAATACTGGTGGCGGTCGTCCATCGCGATATTGACGATCAGCGTGCCATGGCGTTCCCTGATCTTCGAGAAGATCTCCGGCTCCATCAGGGTCGCCCAGGTCTGGGCGATGAGTATGTCGGGCGGCTCGTTGGCGGCGGCGGCTTGCTCGACAAGTTCCCACAGCCGCGCCGCATTGCTGGCAGCGCGTACCTGACCCGGCCCGGGATCGTTCTGGCCGTAGCTGCCGTCGGCGCGCGTGAAATAACGCAGTCGCCCGCATCGCTCCAGCGCTTGCAGCATGCCGCTGCGGTCTTGCTGTTCGTCGGTGCCCACGAAAAAAATTCGCAACACGCCATCATCATGGCGCACTTTCAGCTGTGGCAGGCGCGGCGCTTTTGACTGGCGCTGGCGATAATAATCCACCGTCCCGCGGTACTGGCGCAGCGTCGCGCCGGCCTTGATCCTCGCGTTGAGGTCGTATATCCAGCCGACCCGCAGCAGGGATTTTTTCAATTTCTCCCTGGCGGCGATCACCGGGCTCCTCCACCCGGCGATATAAGCGTCGTGGTTCCGGTCCCCCGGAACAGAATATCCTTGTATCGCGCGTTGGCTTCCTTAAGGCCGTTTTCCCATTGGTACAGCGACCGCGGGCCGTCGGATACCCAGATCTCGTAGCCTTGCTGCAGCAACAACTCCCCCGCGGCGAGCGACTCCGGCGAGCCGGTCTCCATCAGGATGGTCGGATGTGCGCGCGAGATCGTTTGCAGCAGCCCCCGGATGACCTGGTATTCATAATTTTCCGCGTCGATCTTGATGAAGCCGGGAATGATGCCGCGTTCAGCGGCAAAATCGTCCAGCCGGACCGTTTCGATGCTCACCCGCCGCACGTTCTCCCTGTCGAGTATCTCGGGCATGCGCGACGTCGGCGCGAGCGTGTTCCAGGCGCTGTATTTCAGCCCGTAGTCGGCTATTTCCACGGAACCGTTCGTATCCCCGGCGGCGCTGTTGACCGGCGTCACGTTGGCGGCGCGTGCGGCATTGGCTGCCAGCGTCGCGTAAGTAGACGGGCTCGGCTCGAACGAGTACACGCGCCCGGCCGGCCCGGTCAGCTGCGAGAGCAGGAGGGAGAAATACCCGTAGTGCGCGCCGACGTCGAGCACCGCGCTTCCTTCCCGCACGCTTTGGAGCACCATCCAGGTGACGGTTTCATCGAACATCCCATAGGTATAGATCGCCTCGGAGATGATTTCGGGCAGGACCACCGTCATCTCGGCACCGGAAAACAGCCTCACTTGTCTGGGCATTGCATGGCCACGCGCTCTTGCCCACTTGCGTACGACGAATTTCGCTATCCCGGGATTGAACAGCTTGCGCCATGCGGGAAGACGCATGACCGCCGTAGCGTCCAGAAACTGGTGCTCGACGGAGCGCATTCAGCTTGTGGCCGGCTTGGTGAACAGAAACATGCCCAATCCGTAATCGAGCCCGGCGCCGGACTCCATGATGTCGGCCTGTCGTGGGTCCGCATCTTCGCGAAATGTGCCGCGCGCATCGACCATGGCAAATCCGCGCAGCATGAGCGGGGCGAACATGGCCGGCACGTCAGTCGCCGCGAAGACACGCTGTCCATTGAACTGCACGCGCGGCCGTCCGATCGGCACCGAAATGTACGCGTTGCCGCCGGGCTTGAGCACGCGGGATATTTCCCGGCCTGCTTTTTCCGGCCCGAGCGGGTCGATCGGGTCGCCGTAGCGGCCGAGACCGATGTGTTCGATCACGTGCAGGCAGGAGAGTGACGGAATCGAGCCGGATTCGAAGGGGAGCGAGGTAATGGAGGCCCCGATGCCCTGGTAGTTGGGTATGGACAGGTAGAGCGGTCGGATATCGACGAACGTGACGCTGGTTATCGTCGTCAGCAGTCCGACGAAGCTCACCTCCGAGCCGATATCGACGTGGGACGCGGGATCGCTTGTCTTGATGTGCCGGAATGCCCAGATCGCCTGATAGAAATAATGCGTGTCGATGCCCGTGCTCGCGGACTTGTCGAAAAGACAGGGATAAAAATCGAGGGCGGCCGCCTTGCCGCCCGAGCGCCGGAAGCGCAGCCAATCCGAGAGGAAGCCGCCATAGCGCAGGATGGCGCCGGGGTGAAAGCCCTGGACGAGCGGGCTGACCGTCCTGCTGACCGCGAGCGCTGCTCGCTTCAGGGCCGGGTTGGCTTTTATTCGTGATTTGAGCGCGTATGGCAAGGCAGGCGGACTGTCGTTTCAGTTCGTGTGTGCTGTCGTCGCCGCTTTGCGCGCGATCACGAAATAGCCGACCGTAATCTCAGGGTCAGGGTCGAGCCGATCCAGGAAATAACAGGCTATCGGAACTGCGAGGCGGAACCAGAGCGCGAGCAGCAGTTTCAAGGGAAAGAACAGGCCGCGCAATACCGGGTTTACCGGGGTGACGAGGTGGAGGAAGCGGCGCGATTCCTGCCCGTAGAAGCGGAAAAATCCGCCGTTAGGGATGCAGCTTTCCACTTCCAGTCCGCAGAGAGGAAGGAAGTGCCGGTACCAGTACGGCGAAAAACCGCTGCAGTAATGGTACGGCGCCATATGCACGCCCGACATGAACGGTGCGGTCAGCGCGAGCCGGCCGCCGGGTTTCAGCACGCGGGCCAACTCGCGCACGGCGCGGTCAGGGTGGGGCACGTGCTCCAGTACCTCCGAGCACAGCACGGCATCGAACGAACCGTCGGGGACGGGTATCGCGGTGATATCGCTCACGTAATCAATTTCGCCGTAGCGATGCTCGGGCCCCTGGTAGCGGGCGAAATCCTGGCTCTTGTATTCGCAGTGCGAGAAAAGCGGACGGTACTTGCAGGTGCCGGCGCCAGCGTCGAGCACGCGGGCTCCACCTGGCTGCCCGCGCGCGAAGCTCTCCACGAACCGGTCGCGGTTGTAATCGTTGAACCCGAATATGCGGTCAAGGAAGCTCATATCGGGGCGCGGAGATTGAGACGGTGGCGGCAGGTATTCATGACGCTGGCAAGGTCAGACGATGGTTCGCGATTGCCGTGGCGGCGATGTAGACGGCGCCCGAAACACAAAGCGCCAGCGCGATACCCGTCAGGCCCAGCGGCGCTACCAGTATTAACGCGGTTGCGAGCAAGGCGGTGGTTTGCAGCACTTTTGGCCAAACATAATCCTGGGGCCGGTTGTAGCACAACCCTTTGACCACGAGCAGTTGTCCGATACTGCCAAGACCGAGCCCGGCGCAGATCAACCACAGCAGGGAGGCGGCGGGCGCGAACTCCCGCGATGTCAGGGCCACGATGAGAGGCTCGGCGAAATAATAGGCCGCGGCAACGAAAACCATGATGGCCCCTGTATATGCGACGAGCGCGTGGTTCAGCAGGCGCTCACCAGCACGCACCTGCGCTACGGTGGTCGCGGCACCGGCGCGTTCGAATATGAGCGGTACCAGTAGCTGGTTGGTCATGCCGACAAACAGGATCACCGGCGCATTCGCGATCTGGTAGGCGGCAGCGTACATGCCGACGGCGTGCGAATCCAGGTAATGGAGGATGATCCAGCGGTCGGAGTAGGTGCCGAGCCACGCGAACAGCGCGAACCAGAGGTATGGAGTGCCATATTTCAGGAATTCGGCCACCACCCCGCGCTGTGTTGACGGATCGATCCGGGCCGGGGTGGCGCGCACCACGCCGCTGGCCCGCAGTGCATGAAGCTGGGACAGTGCAATGAATGCGGTCGCGACCAGAAATCCGAGTAACGCGGCTGGAGCCTGCGGCCCGATGGAGGAAATGGCGGCAACGGCGAGCAGCAGACGCAGCCAGACGTCGCCGGCCTGATGGTATGCGGCCACGCGACGATGTCGGAATGCATTATGCAGGGAGGAAAGGGTGGCGTTGATGCCGCCCGCCAGCCCGAACAGGATGCCGGCCAGCGCCAGGGCGCTCCAGGCCGCGCCCGCAAGAGTGTGGATGACGGCAACGGCCAGAACCAGCACGAAGAGGATGATGGCGCCCAGGCGGACATGGAGCATGCGCACCGTCGCGAAAAAAACGTTCAGGTCGCCGCGCTCACGGTAAACCGACGTGTAACGAAGGACGACCTGCTCCAGCGGGCCGTAGACGAACATGTGCAAAACGCCGGCGATGGTCATGCCGATGGCGAGCTCGCCGTAGGCGCCTGGTCCGAGTATCACGGTCAGCACCTTGATCGAGACAAGCGCTCCCAGAAACGCGAGGGCCTGGCCGAGGGCGACCCAGCCGACCTCCGGCCACCAGCGTCGCATGCGGTCGAAAAAGAGCATCACGATCTTGTCAGAGCCGCCACACCTGCAGGCCGGCACCCTGCAGTCCGCTGCGGTCCAGTATCGACTTGATATCGACGACGCTTCCGTTGCGCGCGACTTTTTCGAGGTAATCGGACAGCGGGCGCCGCATGAACTCGCGATGCGCAACGCAGACTACCAGTGCATCACTGCGCGGCAATTTCTCCCACGGCAACAGCCTGATGCCGTATTCGCGTTCCGCTTCGTCCGGGTCCGCGATCGGGTCGTGTGCGAATATTTCGCATCCTGAATGTCGCAACCCTCGGATGAGGTCGAACACCTTCGAGTTGCGAAGGTCCGGACAGTCCTCCTTGAAGGTAAGGCCCAGCACGTTGACCTTCGCGTCTTTCGCCGGCCGGCCGGATTGGGCCATCAGCCGGATGGTCTCGTCGGCGACGTACTGGCCCATGCCGTCGTTGATACGACGCCCGGCGAGGATCACTTCGGGATGATAGCCCGCCATTTCCGCCTTGTGGGTGAGGTAGTACGGGTCGACCCCGATGCAATGGCCGCCGACCAGGCCCGGGCGGAAGCGCAGGAAGTTCCACTTGGTCGCCGCGGTGTCGAGGACTTCCTGGGTGTCGAGGCCCAGCCGGTGAAAAATGATCGCCAGTTCGTTGACGAACGCGATGTTGAGGTCGCGTTGCGTGTTCTCGATGACCTTGGCTGCTTCCGCGACCTTGATGCTGGAGGCGCGGTGCACGCCAGCCCGGACCACCGCACCGTAGAGCCCTGCCACTTTCTCCAGTGTTTCCGGCGTGTCGCCGGCAACCACTTTCACGATGCGCTCGAGCGTATGCTCGCCATCGCCCGGATTGATGCGCTCGGGCGAGTAGCCGACGAAAAAGTCCTGCTTCCAGCGCCTGCCGGACGCGCGCTCGAGCACCGGTATGCACACCTCCTCGGTGGCGCCGGGGTAGACGGTGGATTCGTAGACGATGACGGCGCCGCGTTTCAGATTGCGGCCCACCGCCTCGCTGGCGGAGCGCAGAGGCCCGAAATCCGGCTGGCGGGCGGCGTCCACGGGCGTGGGAACGGCGACCACGATGAAGTCGGCTTCGGCCAGGCACGAAGCGTCGGTAGTGTATTCGAGACGGGCGGCGGCCCGCAGCTGCTCGCGGGAGATCTGGCCGGTCGGGTCCCGCGCTTCGCGGTAAGCAGCCACCTTCTCCGTCGAGAGATCGTAGCCGATGGTGCGGAACTTCGCCCCGAAGGCGACCGCCAGGGGCAGGCCGACGTACCCCAGGCCCACGATCGCGACGGTTGCCCCGGCGGAGATGCTCATCGCCCGATCCCGGTGTAATCGAATCCCGCGGCGCGCACTTGCAGCGGATCGTATTGATTGCGCCCGTCGAATATGACGGGTGATTTCATGAGGTTTTTCAGTACCTCGAAGTCGGGGTGGCGGAAGGGCTTCCACTCGGTCACCAGCACCAGCGCGTCCGCACCCTTGGGCGCGTCATACTGATGCTCGACGAGCTCGAGCTTGCCGGGCCGCAGCCAGGCCGCCGGCAATTGCTTGCGCGCGTTCGGTGTCGCGACCGGATCGTAGGCGCGCACCGTTGCGCCCGCCTCCAGCAGCCGCTCGATGAGCGGGATTGCGGGCGCTTCCCGCAGGTCGTCGGTGCCCGGCTTGAAAGCGAGGCCCCACAGCGCGATGACCCGTCCCGTGAGCCCGGCACCGAAACGGTCGCGGATCTTCTCGAACAGCCGCTGTTTCTGGGCCTGGTTGCGCGCTTCCACCGCGCGCAGGACCGCGGGCGCGAGTCCCTCCGACTCCGCCATATGGATCAGCGCTTTCATGTCTTTCGGGAAGCAGGAGCCGCCATAGCCGCAGCCGGGATAGATGAACGAGGGGCCGATGCGCGAATCCGAGCCGATGCCGCGCCGCACGTTTTCGACGTCCACGCCCAGGCGCTCGCACAGGGCGGCGATCTCGTTCATGAACGAAATGCGCGTGGCGAGCATGGCGTTGGCAGCGTACTTGGTGAGTTCAGCATCGCGCGTGCCCATTACCAGCAGGCGCTCGTGGTTGCGGGTGAAGGGCGTGTAGAGCCGGCGCATGATTTCCACCGCCTCGTCCGTGTCGGTCCCGACGACGACGCGCTCGGGACGCATGAAGTCGTTGACCGCGGCGCCTTCCTTGAGAAACTCCGGGTTGCTGACCACGTCGAAGCGCAGGGTGGCGCCACGCCGCGCCAGTTCTTCGTTGATGGCGGCGCGCACCTTTTCGGCCGTGCCGACGGGTACGGTGGACTTGTCCACCACCACGCCGCCTTGTTTGGCGTGGCGGCCGATCTGCCGCGCCGCTTCCAGCACGTACGCGAGGTCGGCCGAGCCGTCCTCGCCGGGCGGCGTGCCGACGGCGATGAAGTGGACCTGCGCGTCGCCGAGTGCCTCGGCCGCGGAGACGGTGAAGCGCAGGCGGCTCTCGCGGCTGTTGCCGGCCACCAGCTCGGCGAGTCCCGGCTCGTAGAACGGCATGCGCCCGGCGCGCAGCGCCTCGATCCTCGCGGCGTCGATGTCGAGGCAGGTCACCGTGTTGCCCATTTCAGCGAAGCACGCGCCGGTGACGAGGCCGACGTAACCGGTACCGATGATGGTGAGTTTCACGGGATCCCTTCCTCGGTTCTGCGTTGCTTGCGACGGGCGCTATCAGCGCACGCCGTAGTAATCCTTGTACCACTCCACGAAACGCGCGACCCCGGTCTCGACGGAAGTCGCGGGTCGGAACCCGACCGCGGCTTCCAGCGCGGATACGTCGGCGTAGGTCGCGGGCACGTCTCCCTGCTGCATCGGCAGCAGGTCGAGGCGCGCTTTCCTGCCCAGGCACTGCTCCAGCACCTCGATGTAGCGCATGAGCTTGACCGGCTGGTTGTTGCCGATGTTGTAGACGCGGTACGGCGCGCGGCTGGTGGACGGGTCCGGCGTCGCGGCGTCCCAGCGCTCGTCCGCCGCCGCCGGCCGGTCGATGGTTCGCACGACGCCTTCGACGATATCGTCGATATAGGTGAAATCGCGCACCATGTCGCCGCGGTTGAACACCGGGATCGACTGACCCGCCAGTATCCCCGCGGTGAACTTGAACAACGCCATGTCGGGGCGTCCCCACGGTCCGTAGACCGTGAAAAATCGCAGGCCGGTGCAGGGCAGGCTGTAGAGATGGGCGTAGCTGTGCGCCATCAGCTCGTTCGCCTTCTTGGTGGCGGCGTAGAGCGACACCGGGTGATCGACGTTGTCGCGTTCCGAGAAAGGCAGCTTCGTGTTCGCGCCGTAGACCGAGCTGGAGGAGGCGAACACGAAGTGACCGGCCATCGAGCGGCGCGCGCCCTCGAGCACGTTGCCGAAGCCCGCGAGATTGACGTCGATATAGGGCTGCGGATGCTCGATCGAGTAGCGCACGCCCGCCTGCGCCGCGAGGTGCATGACGGCGTCGAACCGTTCTCCCGCGAACAGCGCCGCGACGCCGGCCCGGTCGGTGATGTCGAGCTTTGCGAAGCGGAAGCGGGAATCGGGCTCGAGGCGGGCGAGGCGGGCCTGCTTCAGGCGGACATCATAGTAATCGTTCAGATTGTCCACGCCGACCACGCTGTCGCCGCGCGCGAGCAATCGCAGCGCGAGCGTCGACCCGATGAAACCGGCGGCGCCAGTGACGAGGATCTTCATGCCGCTCAGCCGCTCATTTTTCTCTGTTGCATATCCCGCCTGAGCGTCGCGATCTCGCGCCGTAGCGCCTCGTATTCCTCGACCTTGCGGTCGAGGAAACGCACGGTCGCGCGTGCCCGTTCCGTGATTCCCTTGCTGGTCAGCAGGTACATGTAGGCTTTCTTGTTGCGGCTGTTCTTGAAATTGTTTGCCTTGATCAGGCCTTTCTCCATCAAGGCGCGCAGGCAGTAATTGGCCTTGCCCAGGCTGATGCCGAGCTCGCTGGCGAGGTCGCGCTGGCTGATTCTCGGATCCTCCTCCAGCTTCTTCAGTATCTTGGCGCGGTATTCGTCGGTGAGCATGGCCGGCATCTGTTCAACGGTTGAACGGATGCCATTAAACCCTTAAATGCCGGTGCTGGCAAGTGCGGGCGCTTTTCCATGTGCCGCGCCTGCCGCCCGTATCGCCGCGCCCGGTTCCCGGGGGGACGGATCACCGATCGAGAAGAACGGATTGGAGGTACAGCGAATAGGGATTGTTGCCCATGCCCGCGGCGAGCGCCGCCAGCTGGTCCGCGGTGATGTAGCCCTGGCGCCAGGCGATTTCCTCGGGGCAGGCGACCTTCAGTCCCTGCCGCTTCTCGATGGTCTCGATGAACATCGAGGCGTCGAGCAGCGCGTCGTGGGTGCCGGTGTCGAGCCAGGCGATGCCGCGGCTCATCAGCATCGCCTCGAGTTCGCCGCGGCGCAGGTATTCGAGGTTGACGTCGGTGATTTCGAGCTCGCCGCGCGCGGAGGGCTTCAGCGCGCGCGCGATTTCCACCACCGCGTTGTCGTAGAAATAAAGCCCGGTCGCGGCATAGCGCGAGCGCGGTTTTTTCGGCTTTTCCTCGATCGAGATCACCTTGCGGCTCGCGTCGAACTCGATGACGCCGTAGCGCTCCGGGTCCTGCACCTGGTAGGCAAAAATGGTCGCGCCCTTCGCCTTGCCGGTAGCGCTTCGCAGCTCGTTGGAGAGGTTGTGGCCGTAGAAAATGTTGTCGCCGAGGATGAGCGAGCAGGGGTCGCGCCCGATGAAGTCCGCGCCGATGACGAACGCCTGCGCGATGCCCTTCGGTTCCGGCTGCACGGCGTAGGAGAGACTGATGCCCCAGCGCCTGCCGTCGCCCAGCAGTTGCTGGAAGCGTGGCGTGTCCTGCGGCGTCGAGATCAGCAGCATGTCGCGGATGCCCGCCAGCATCAGCGTGCTGAGCGGGTAGTAGACCATCGGCTTGTCGTACACCGGCAGGAGCTGCTTGGACACGACCTGTGTCGCCGGGTGCAGGCGCGTGCCGCTGCCGCCGGCGAGGATGATGCCTTTCATGCCCGCTCCCGCTTGCCGTAATTGATGTCCACCCACTTGCGGTACTCGCCGCTGGTGACTTCGCCCACCCATTGCATGTGATCAAGATACCACTGCACGGTTTTCCGCAGCCCCGTTTCGAAGCGCTCTCGTGGTTGCCAGCCCAGCTCGCGGCGGATCTTCGCGGCGTCCATCGCGTAGCGGCGGTCGTGCCCTGGCCGGTCCGCCACGTAGGTGACGAGCGACGAGTGGCGGGCGATGCGCGGATTGGGGCGCAATTCGTCGAGGATGGCGCAGATGGCGTTGACGACCTCGAGGTTGTTCTTCTCTGCATTGCCGCCGATGTTGTAGATCTCGCCCGGGCGGCCGTGCTTCAACGACATCCGCACGGCCTCGCAGTGGTCGCCGACGTAGAGCCAGTCGCGCACGTTCTTCCCGTCTCCGTAGACCGGCAGCGGCTTGCCGTTCACCGCGTTGATCACCATCAACGGGATCAGCTTTTCGGGGAACTGGTACGGCCCGTAGTTGTTCGAGCAGTTGGTGGTGATGGTGGGCAGGCCATAGGTGTGATGGTAGCTGCGCACCAGGTGATCGGACGCGGCCTTGGAGGCGGCGTAAGGGCTGTTGGGCGCGTAAGGCGTGGTCTCGCTGAATGCCGGGTCGCTCGCCCCGAGCGAGCCGAATACTTCGTCGGTGGAAACATGGAGAAATCGGAAAAGAGCCTTTTCCGATTTCTCAAGGGAAGACCAGTAGTGCCGGGCTTCTTCCAGCAGGCTGAAGGTCCCGACGACGTTGGTCTGCACGAACTCGCCCGGCCCGTGGATCGAGCGGTCGACGTGGCTCTCCGCGGCGAAGTGGACGATTGCCGCGGGCCGGTGCTCGCGCAGGAGCCTGCCGACCAGCGCGCGGTCGGCGATGTCGCCCTTGACGAAGACGTGCCGGCCGTCGCCCGCCAGGCCCGCCAGGTTGCCGGTGTTGCCGGCATAGGTGAGCTTGTCGAGGTTGACGACCGGCGTGCCTTCGGCGGCCAGCCAGTCGTGGACGAAATTGGCGCCGATGAAGCCGGCGCCACCGGTGACCAGGATCGTCACGCGCGGACTCCCTTGCGCATCGGCAGCATGATGTTAAGTGCCTGAATTGGAATCGTTGTTCGAGGTCGCTATTCTATGCGCAAAGCGTGTTTCGGTGTAGGCTAGCGCGGCCTCGTACGGCGCACGCCATGAAGAAAATCCTGCTGGTCAAAACCTCGTCGCTGGGCGATGTCGTGCACAACCTGCCGGTAGCGAGCGATATCCGTGTTGCCGTGCCCGGCGCCGAGATCGACTGGGTGGTGGAGGAATCGTTTGCCGCCATCCCGCGACTGCATCCCGCGGTCGCGCGCGTGCTGCCCGTGGCGGTGCGGCGCTGGCGCTCGGGCCTGCTGGCCGGCGCCGTTCGCGCGGAAATCGGCGCGTTCCTGCGCGAGCTGAAAGCCCGGACCTATGACGCGGTGATCGATACCCAGGGACTGTTGAAGAGCGCATGGATCGCGCGGAGCGCTCGCGGCACGCGTCACGGCCTCGATTTCGCGAGCGCGCGCGAGCCGCTGTCCCTGTTCTACGATCGCACGTACTCGGTGCCGTGGGCGATGCACGCGGTGGAGCGCAACCGGCTGCTCGCCGCGCAGGCACTGGGCTACGCTGCGCCCGACCGCATCGATTACGGCGTGAGCGCGCGCGCCGCCGGATTCGCGTGGTTACCGGCTGGCGACTACGCCGTGCTGGTGCACGCGACCAGCGCGGGCGAGAAGCTGTGGCCGGAAGCGCGCTGGGTGGAGCTCGCCGCGCGCCTCGGCGGGCGCGGGCTGCGCAGCGTGCTGCCGTGGGGCGGCACGGCCGAGCGGCTGCGGACGGAGAGCATCGCGCGGCAGGTCCCGGGCGCGGTGGTGGCGCCGGCGTTGTCGCTTGCGGAGATCGCCTCATTGCTCGCGGGCGCGCGCGCAGTGGCCGGCGTGGACACCGGGCTCGCGCATCTCGCGGCGGCGCTGGGCATCCCGACGATTGGCATCTATTGCGCCACCGATCCGGCGGCCACCGGTCTCTACGGCGGCGCGCGCGCCGTCAATCTCGGCGGCATCGGCGCGCCGCCCCCGGTGGCGGAGGTCATGACGGCGCTCGAAGGTCTTCTGGAGGAAAAGGAAATGGGGAACGGGAAATAAGGGCCGGCTGACGGGCGGTGGGCATTCGCGCCCGTTCCCCATTTCCTTTTCCATATAGACAACCCGATGCGTTTCCTCTACACCCTGCTGCTCTACCTCCTGCTGCCGGTTGTGCTCGCGCGCCTCGCCTGGCGCGCGCGCCGTCAGCCCGGCTACCTGCGGCACGTCGCCGAGCGTTTCGGGCACTACGCGCGGCGACCGGGCGCGCCGCTCGTCTGGGTGCACGCGGTTTCGGTGGGGGAGACGCGCGCAGCCGAGCCATTGGTCCGCGCGCTGCTCGCGAAGCATCCCGGGCAGCGCATCCTGCTGACGCACATGACGCCGACCGGCCGCGAGGCGGGCGAGGGGTTGTTCGGCGACAGCGTCCTTCGCTGCTACCTGCCGTACGATTATCCGGGGGCCGTGGCGCGGTTCCTGCGGCATTTCCAGCCGCGGGCCGGCATCCTGATGGAAACCGAGATCTGGCCCAACCTGATCCACGCCTGCCGCAGCGCGGGCGTGCCGCTGCACCTCGTCAACGCGCGCCTGTCGGAGAAGTCCTACGCCGGCTACCGGCGCTTCGGGCGGATTGCGCGCGCGAGCCTCGGTGCGCTCGCGACGGTCGTGGCGCAGGGTGCGGACGACGCGCAGCGCCTCGCGGCGCTCGGGGCGAAGGACGTGCGGGTCACGGGCAGCATGAAGTTCGACGTTACCCCGCCGCCGGCGCAGCTCGAACTGGGAAGGGCGTGGCGCCGCGACTTCGGCGAGACCCGGCCAGTGCTGCTTGCCGCCAGCACCCGTGAAGGCGAGGAAGCGCTGTTGCTCGACGCGCTCGCCGGCATCGCCGTGCCGGAACTGCTCGTCGTCATCGTGCCGCGCCACCCCCAACGGTTCGACGAGGTGGAGCGCCTGCTGGCTGCGCGCGGCGAGCGGTTTCAGCGCCGCAGCGGGGCCGCGGCGATCGCGGCCGACACGCGCATCGTGCTCGGCGACAGCATGGGAGAGATGTTTGCCTATTACTGCGCGTGCGATGTCGCGTTCATCGGTGGCAGCCTGCTGCCGTTCGGCGGGCAGAACCTGATCGAGGCGTGCGCGGTCGGCAGGCCTGCGCTGATCGGCCCGTCCACCTACAATTTCGAGGAGACCGTCGCGCTGGCGGCGCGGGCAGGAGCGGCGATCCAGGTGCCGGACGCCGACGCGTTCGCGCGCGAAGCGGCGCGATTGCTGCGTGACCCGGCCGCGGCGCGGCGCATGGGAGAGGCGGGACTCGCGTTCTGCGCCGAGCACCGCGGCGCCACCGCGCGGGTTTTAGAGCTGATTCGGTTCTAAAACCCGATAATGAAAAGCTCGATTTCTAGGATGAAACGTAATCAACAGCGGATCTGGCGCAGGCTTCTCGTGCTTCCGAATCACGATTCACGAATCACGACTCACGCCCTTGCCGTTATCGGTCGAGCCAGGTATTGACCAGCGCAAGATCCTGCTCGGCGAGCTGGCCCGCGGCGGCCTTCAGCCGCAACTGCGCGAGGATGTAGTTGTATCGTGCCTGCGCCAGGTCGCGGCGCGTCTGCGACAACTGCTGCTGGGCGTTCAGCACGTCGATTTGCGTGCGCACGCCCACTTCCTGGCCGAGCCGCGTCGAGTCGAGCGAGCTTTGCGAGGAAACCAGCGCGGCTTCGAGCGCCTTGACCTGGGCGATGCCGCTGTTCACGCCGAGGAAGGTCTGGCGCGCGGTCAGCTCGGCCGTGCGCCGCGCGTTCTCGAAGTCCTGCCGTGCGCGGTCCTCGTTCGCCACCGCCTCGCGCACGCGCGAGCTCGTGAGCCCGCCCTGGTAGATCGGGATCGCCAGCTGTAAGCCGATTACCCGGCTGTTGGTGTCCGAGCCGAAGCCGCCGGCGGTGCCCGAGCCCGCGCCCGAGTCGGAATAAGTCGCGAAGGCGTCGACGGTGGGGCGGTGGCCGGCGCGGTTGCGCTCGATTTCCTGCGTCGCGAACTCGAGGCCCGCGCGGCTGATGCGCACCTGCGGGTTGTTCTCGCCCGCATCCGCGACCCAGCGGTCCATGCTGCCGGGCGTGGGCGGGCTCAGGGTGAAGCGTTTTCCCAGCGGGGAGATGCCGGGCGCCGGACGGCCGATCAGCAATTCCAGCTGGCGCTTGCGGATCTCGAGATCGTTCCTGGCGGCGATTTCGGTCGAGGTCGTGATGTCGTAGCGCGATTGCGCCTCGTGGGTGTCGGTGATAGTCGCGGTGCCGACCTCGAAATTGCGCCGCGCCTGCTCCAGCTGGCGGCCGATCGCGGTCAGCTGCGACTGCGCCAGTTCCACGGTGTCCTGCGCGAGCAGCACGTCGAAATACGCTTGCGCCACCCGCAGGATCAGGTCCTGCGACGCTTGCGAGAAAACCGCGTCGGCCTGCACTACCTGCGTCTTCGACTGCTCGTAGGCCGCGAGGTTTTGCGGGCGGTAGAGCGGTTGCGTGACCGACAGCGCGACGGAATTGGAGTTGAAGCGCGAGTTGGTCGCGACCGTCGTCGGGTCGCGCGGGCGCAGTTCGCGGTCGTTGTTCTGCGTGGAGGCGGAAACGGAGGCCGAGGGCAGCAGCCCCGCGAGACCCTGCGGCAATCGTTCCTGGCTGGCGCTCCAGGTCGCCCGCGCCGCGGCGTACTGCGCGTCGGAGCTCTGCGCCAGGCGGTAGATCTCCAGCAGGTCGGCGCCGCGCGATGGCGAGGCGACGACCAACAGGGCGGTGAAGATCACGATGCGATTCATGCTGGAGCGGCCCGGCGCCGTCAAAACACGAACTTTTCGGGTTGCAGGGCGTTCCTGAGCGGCGCGATGCAGGTTTCGAACAGGCCGGTGGTGCCGTACGCCCCGGCGGCCGCGCAGGTGACGAGCCGCGCTTCCATGACGGGGGGCTCGCCCACCACGGCGATCAGCCGGCCCCCGGGCAGCAGGCTTTTCGGCCAGGCGTCCGGCAGCACCGGCACCGACCCGGTGAGAACGATCGCGTCGTAGGGTGCGTGGCTCGCCCAGCCGCGGGCGGCGTCGCCGGTTTCCAGCGTAACGTTGGCGATGCCGTGCGCGGCGAGCCTGGCGCCGGCGGCCCGGGTGAATTCGGGGACGATGTCCACGCTGTAAACGTGGCCGCCGAGACTCGCGAGGAGCGCCGTCATGTAGCCGCTGCCGGTGCCCACTTCGAGGATGCGGTCGCCGGAGCGCAGCGCCAGTTCCTGCAGCATGCGCGCTTCGAGCTTGGGCGCGAGCATCTTCTCGCCGTGCCCGAGCGGGATCTCCATGTCGGCGAAGGCAAGCGCCCGGTATTGCGGCGGCACGTAGTCCTCCCGCCGCACCCGCAGGAGCAGGTCGAGTACGCGCGGGTCCAGGACTTCCCACGTCCGGATCTGCTGCTCGACCATGTTGAAGCGGGCTTGTTCGAAGTCCATGGGCGCTGGCGCAGGGGGAAGGATGCGAAGTTTACATCAACCCGCGGGATGCCGGCACTATCACTATAATGGTTACCGGAGAATAGAATACCGCATGCAACTCACGAATCGCCGCATCGGCAACGCCGTGCTGCTCGCGGCAGCGGGCCGCATCGACCACGCCAGCGCGGAAGGCTTCAAGACGGCGCTGCAACCCCACCTCGAGAATTGCCGGGCGGGCGGCGACGTCGTGGTGCTGGATTTTTCCGCGGTCGAGTACATCAGCAGCGTCGGCCTGCGCGTGCTCATGCTCGCCGCCAAGCAGGCGCGGACGGCGCAGGGGGCGATCGCGGTGGCCGCGCTGCAGCCGGTGGTCCGGGAAATTTTCGAGATCAGCAAGTTCACCCTGGTGTTGCCGTGCCACGCGGACGTGCGCGAGGCGCTTGCCGCGCTCGCGCCCGCCGCGCTGTCCGGGTATAGCGCGGCGTGACTCCGGGCGCTTCGCGATGCTGATCCGGATCTGGGGCTCGCGCGGCTCGCTGCCGGTCTCGCTGAACAGCGCGGCGCTGCAGGACAAGCTCGTCCGCGCGCTGGTGGCGGCGGCCGGCAAGGGCATCGACAGCGAGGCGAAGGCGCGTGCCTTTCTCGCGAGCGGGCTCGACTTCGCCGTTTCGCACACCTTCGGCGGCAATTCCTCCTGCGTGCAGATCGACGCCGGCGGCGCGGAATACGTCATCTGCGACATGGGCAGCGGCGCGCGGGAACTCGGCAACGGCATCTTCGCCGCGCACGGCCCGGACAGGGCCCATACTTTCCACGTCTTCGTGTCCCACGTGCACTGGGACCACATCATGGGGTTCCCCTTTTTCGTGCCGGCATACCGGCCCGGCAACCGCATCCGCATCTATGGCTGCCACGATGATCTGGAGCAGGCATTCCGGCGCCAGCACGCGGCCCCGTCGTTTCCGGTGGAGTTCGACCGCCTGCCGGCGACGATCGAGTTCGTGCGGCTGGAGACCGGGCGGCGCTACGACATCGCCGGCCTGGCGGTGACCGCGATGCGGCAGGCGCACTCCGGCGACTCCTACGGCTACCGCTTCGAGCGCGGCGGCAAGCGCGTGGTCTATTCGACCGACTCCGAGCACAAACTCGAGGATCTGCGCGAGACCGAGGCGTTCGTCGATTTCTTCCGCGACGCGGACCTGGTGATCTTCGACGCCATGTACTCGCTCGCCG
The DNA here is from genome assembly GCA_964581835.1 of uncultured Streptomycetaceae bacterium. GTDB lineage: Bacteria > Pseudomonadota > Gammaproteobacteria > Burkholderiales > SG8-41 > SG8-41. Next base: position 16,642 of record CAZOQY010000025.1, read on the forward strand.
ACGCCATCTCGGTGAAGGAGGACTGGGGGCACTCGAGCAACATCGTCGGCGTCGAGCTGTGCCAGATGGCGGGGGCGAAGCGCCTGTGCCTGTTTCACCACGAGCCGATCTTCGACGACGAGCGCTTGGCCGGCATCTGGCGCGAGACGCGCCGGCTCGAGGAGATCACCCGCTCGGGCGCGCCGCTGGAGATCCTCGCGGCCTACGACGGCCTCGAGATCGTGGTGTGAGTGGGAAATGAGCGGGAAATGAGC
>CAZOQY010000025.1:16995-19073 GCA_964581835.1 uncultured Streptomycetaceae bacterium
GAAATGAGCGCACCGTGAGCGCGGCGCCGGACTCCCTCGTGCGGCGCTGGGCCGCAGCAGTCACCATCCGCCGCGGCCGTCCGCTCGCCGCCGCCGTGCTGCTCCCGCTGTGCACTGTCCTGGCCGTCTCCGGCGCGCCGGCGATCGAGCGCGTTCGCCACGCCGGCTTCGACGCCTACCAGCGCCTGCTGCCGCGCGTGCGCGAGAAGGCCCCGGCGGTGATCGTCGAGATCGACGAGAAGAGCCTCGCCCGCCACGGCCAGTGGCCGTGGCCGCGCTCGCTGCTCGCGCACCTGGTCGATCGCGTCCACGCCGGCGGCGCGTACGCGATCGGGCTCGACTTGATCTTCCCCGAGGTGGACCGCCTCTCGCCCGACGTGATCGTCCAGTCCCTGCCCGGTCACGGCGCGGCGGACCTGCTCGCGCGCCTGCAGGCGCGCCCCGGCAACGACGCGATTTTCGCCCGCGCGCTCGCGTCCGCGCCCACCGTGCTGGGCGTGGCGGCCTTCGATCGCGCGCGCCTGCCGCCGGAAGCGGCGTTCCATACCGCTTTCGCGCCGGCGCGCCAGTTCGGCGGCGACGCGGCCCCGTACGTGCGCGGCTACGAGGTGGCGCTCGCGAACCTGCCGGCGCTCGCCCGCGCGGCGTCGGGCCATGCGCTGCTGTCGGCGGAACTGGAAAGCGGGCGCGCGCGCCGCGTGCCGCTGGTCTCGCGCGTGGGCGACGTTCTCGCGCCGTCGATGAGTCTCGAGCTGATGCGGGTCGCGACGGGACGCCCGGCGTTCGACGTGCGGGTGGGGCCGCGCGGCGTGGAGGCGGTGGGGGTCGAGGACATCGTCGCGCCGACCCAGCCCGACGGCCGCGTCTGGGTTCACTACACGCGCCACGATCCCGCCCGTTTCGTCTCCGCGGCGGACGTGCTGGACGATACCGCGCCGGCCGGCGCCCTGCGCGAGCGCCTGGTGCTGATCGGGGTGACCGGGCTGGCCGTGACCGACTACGTGACCACGCCGCTCGACCAGCGCATACCCGGAGTCGAAGTCCACGCCAACGTGCTGGAGAACATCTTCGACGGCCGGGTGCTGCGCCGGCCGTACTGGGCGGCGTGGGCCGAAGCGCTGGCGCTCGCGACGGCCGGCATGCTGCTCGTCACCCTGATGCCGTCCTCCCGCGTGTTCCTGTGGCCGGTGCTGCTCGGCGGATTGCTCGCCGCGCTCGCGGCGGGCGGCTTCGTCGCCTATCGCCACGGCCGGCTGCTGTTCGACGCGGTGCTGCCGGTCGCGGGCCTGACCGTCGTGTTCGTCGTCATGATGGGCGCGCTGTTCGCCGAGGCCCTCATGCAGCGCCGGCAGCTGCGCCAGCGGCTGCAGGCCGAGCGCGAGGTGAAGGCGCGGCTCGCGGGCGAGCTCGACGCGGCGCGCCGCATCCAGATGGGCATCCTGCCGCGCGCGGCGGACGCCTTCCCGGGCGAGACGCGCTTCTCGGTCTACGCCCACCTCGAGCCGGCGCGGGAAGTGGGCGGCGACCTCTACGATTTCTTCAGGCTGGACCGCGACCGGATCTTCTTCCTGATCGGCGACGTCTCGGGCAAGGGACTGCCCGCGAGCATGCTGATGGCGGTCACCAAGGCGCTGTTGAAGAGCATTTCCGCGCGCCACCCGGCGAGCGTGGCGGCGACCTTGACCGAAGCGGCGCGCGACATCGGGCTCGAAAACCCGGAGCAGTACTTCGTCACGCTCGTGGCCGGCGTGCTGGACGCGCGCAGCGGCGAACTGCGGCTCGCCAATGCCGGCCACGACGCACCCTACCTCGTGCGTCGCGCCGGCGTGGAGCGCCTCGAGGCGGCAGGCGGGCCGCCGTTGTGCACGATCGACGGTTTCGACTACGGGGAAACCGTATTCCAGCTCGAACCCGGGGACGTGCTGTGCATGGTGACCGACGGCATCACCGAGGCGATGAGCGGGCAGGGCGAGCTCTACGGCACGGCGCGGCTGGCGGCGCTCGTCGGCGCGCTCGCGCGCGAGCCCGGCGACATGACGCCGCAGCGCGTCGGCACGGCGATACGGGAGGGGGTCGCG
>CAZOQY010000026.1:0-15653 GCA_964581835.1 uncultured Streptomycetaceae bacterium
TGGTTCTCCCATGCCTCGGGGATCATCATCATCACGGCGTGGGCGAGTGAATAGCCGCCCATCACCAGCAGCTCCAGCGCGTTGTCGAACGACGCGGAATCCGACTGGCCGTCATAGATCAGCGGCCACAGCTTGTCGAGGTCACGGCCGAGGATGGGCGAGGATATGGCGCCCTGGCGCGCCCGGATCCAGTTGACGTTGCCGCGCACCGTGTTGATTTCGCCGTTGTGGCAGATCAGCCGGAACGGATGCGCCAGGTCCCAGCTCGGGAAGGTGTTGGTCGAAAAGCGCTGGTGCACCAGCGCCAGTGCCGATTCGACGCGGGCGTCCTTGAGGTCGAGGTAGTACTCCCCGACCTGGTAGGCCATCAGCATGCCCTTGTAACAGACCGTCCGCGCCGACATCGACGGCACGTAGAATTCCTTGCCGTGCGCGAGCTTCAGCGCCTGGATGGCGTGGCCGGCGCTCTTTCTGATGATGTAGAGCTTGCGTTCGAGCGCGTCGGTGACGGTGATGCCCTTGCCGCGGCCGATGAAAACCTGCCGGATCACGGGTTCGATGCGCCTGGCCGATTCGGCAAGGTCGGAATTGTCCACCGGCACGTCGCGCCACCCGAGCAGCACCTGGCCTTCATCCTTGATGGCGCGCTCGATCTCGTATTCGCAGGCAAGCCGCGAGGCGGGATCGCGCGGCAGAAAGACCATGCCGACGCCGTACTGGCCCAGCGGCGGCAGCTTGACGCCGCGTTTGGTCAGTTCTTCCCGGAAGAGCTTGTCCGGCAGCTGGATCAGCAGGCCCGCGCCGTCTGACAGCTTCGGTTCCCAACCGACCGCGCCGCGGTGGGTGAGGTTTTTAAGGACCGTGAGTCCCTGCTCGACGATGGCGTGATTTTTCTTGCCCTTGATGTGAGCGACAAAACCGACGCCGCAGGCATCGTGCTCGTACGCCGGCTGGTAGAGACCTTGTGCGGAACTCAGGTCGGGCAGGCTCACGCGGTATTCCTTGAAAAACCAGTAGGTACAACAGGTTAATATAATAATTGCTGCGCCGCAACAGGGCCGCTCAATTACGCAGCGCGGCCGGCAATTTTACTGGCTTAAGTGTCTGGATACAACAGGGAAACTGCGGTAAAACCGCATGGCAGCGCGCAGTGGCTCAGATTTCCTCGATCGAGAACAGCCGCCGGTGTTCGAGGATGGCGTAACGGTCGGTCATGCCGGCGATGTAATCGGCGATGGCGCGCGGGGTGTCTCTCTGCGCGCGCGCCTGGAATTCCGGCGGCAGCAGGCGAGCGTCGGCCAGAAACGCACCGAACAGCTCGGACACCACGCGGCGCGCCTTGGTGCTCGTGCGCACTACGCGGTAGTGGCGGTAGAGGTTATCCCGGAGGAAGCGCTTGAGTTCCAGGCTCTCTTCCCGGATGCGCGGGCTGAAGGTGATCAGCGGGGGGGCCCGGTGCACTTCGCCAATAGACGCCGGGGCATATCTGCGGATGCCATCGGCGCTGGCACGAACGAGATCGGTCACCAGGGTATCGATCATGCGCCGCACCGTCTCGTGAATCAGGCGCCGGCCCGTGAGCCTGGGATACTCGCGCAGCACGATTTTCATATGACGCGCGAACATCCGGATCTCCGCAAGCTGCTCCAGGCTCAACAGGCCCGAGCGCAGGCCGTCGTCCACGTCGTGGTTGTTGTAGGCGATCTCGTCGGCAAGGTTGGCGAGCTGCGCCTCCAGCGACGGGCGCTGGCGCTTGATGAACCGCTCCCCGACATCGCCCAGCTCGCGTGCGTTCTTCAGCGAGCAGTGTTTCAGTATTCCCTCGCGCGCCTCGAACGAGAGGTTGAGGCCGTCGAAGGACGCGTAACGTTGCTCGAGCACGTCCACCACGCGCAGGCTCTGCAGGTTATGCTCGAATCCGCCATAGGGTTTCATGCAGGCGTTCAGTGCGTCCTGCCCGGTGTGGCCGAATGGCGTGTGGCCCAGGTCGTGGGCGAGCGCGACTGCTTCGGTGAGATCCTCGTTGAGCCGCAGGCTGCGCGCAACCGAGCGCGCGATCTGGGCCACCTCCAGGCTGTGGGTGAGCCGGGTGCGGAAAAGATCGCCCTCGTGATTGATAAAGACCTGTGTTTTATACTCGAGGCGGCGGAACGCGGTGGAGTGAATGATGCGATCGCGGTCGCGCTGAAATTCGCTGCGCCCGCGCGGCGGCGGTTCGCGATAACGGCGGCCGCGGGAGCTTCCCGGTTGCGCCGCGTAAGGGGCGAGTTCGCGTTCAGGCATGAGCCCGGGCCGTCGTGCCCAGCACGTCTGCAAGCGCGTCACCCGCGACCTGGTCCGCAACGAATGCCGTGCCAAGGGCCTTGAGCAGCACGAATCGTATGCGGCCGCCATCCACTTTCTTGTCGTGACCCATCAGTTCGAGATAGCGATCGAGCCCGAGATCGGGCGCCTGCACCGGCAGGCCGGCGGCCTTGAGAATGGCGGTAATGCGACGCACTTCTTCTTCACCGATCAGGCCGAGCCGTTGCGAAAGCCTCGCGGCCAGCACCATGCCGGCGGCGACCGCTTCGCCATGCAGCCAGGTGCCATAGCCCGCCCCCGCTTCGATGGCGTGCCCGAAAGTGTGACCGAGATTCAGAAGGGCGCGCACGTCCTTCTCCCGTTCGTCCAGGGCGACGATCTCGGCCTTGTTGGCGCACGAACGCTCGATGGCGTAGGCGAGCGCTTCGGGCTCGCGTCGGACGAGGCGCGGCATGTTGCCATCCAGCCAGTCGAGGAACGGCCGGTCGCGGATCAACCCGTATTTGATGATTTCCGCCAGACCGGCGGACAGTTCGCGGGCGGGCAGGGTGCCAAGGGTGTCGGTGTCGGAAATAACGGCCTGCGGCTGGTAGAACGCGCCGATCATGTTTTTGCCCAGCGGGTGATTGATCGCCGTCTTGCCGCCGACGGACGAATCGACCTGTGCGAGCAGCGTGGTCGGCACCTGGATGTAAGGCACACCACGCTGATAGGTGGCCGCCGCGAAGCCCGCGAGGTCCCCGATCACGCCGCCGCCCAGCGCGATCAACGCGGTGCCGCGCTCGCAACGATGCTCGATCAGCGCGTCGAAGATGCGGTTCAACGTTTCCCAGTTCTTGTGCGCCTCACCGTCGGGCAGCGTGATGGAAACCACCTCGACGCCCCGCGCTTCCAGGGCGCTCTTCAGAGGCGCAAGGTAGAGCGGCGCGATGGTGGAATTGGTGATGATGGCCACTTTTTTCTTGCGCAACTGCTCCACGATCAGTTCCGCGCGCGCGAGCAGGCCGGCCCCGATGTATATCGGGTAGCTGCGCTCGCCCAGATCCATTTTCAGGGTTTGCATGGAGTTCCCGTCAGCCGGCGCGCAGCGGCTCGCCATCGCGCTTGATCGAGCCGTGGTGGTGCAGCAATTGCGTTTCCACCCGGCTTGCGAGACTTCCCAGGCTCTGGTCGCCGGTATCGACGACGATATCCGCGACTTCGCGATAGAGCGGGTCGCGCTGGTCGTACAGCTGCTGCAGCCTTGCCAGGGGATCGGTCGTGTTGAGCAACGGGCGGTTCCTGTCGTGGCGGGTGCGGGCCCACAGGTCAGCGGCTGATGCGCGCAGATAGACTACTACACCGTTGTCGGCGAGCAGTTTGCGGCTGGCTGCGGAAAGCACGGCACCGCCGCCCGTGGCAAGTACGATTTCCTTGTGCCCGACGAACTCGGCCAGGGTTTTTTCCTCTCGCGCGCGGAAACCGGCTTCGCCTTCGATCTCGAATATGACCGCGACCTTGACGCCGGTTGCGCGCTCGATTTCGTGATCGCAATCGTAGAAGGTCTTGTCAAGGCGCCGGGCAAGCAGCTTGCCTACCGAGGTCTTGCCCGCGCCCATCAATCCCACCAGGAAGATGTTGCCGGGAACCGGCTCTCTGCCGGCCGCCATGCTTTTTCGCCCAACGTCATTCATGAAGCGATTCTAGCGGAACCGGTAGGCGCCGCATAATCCGCGCGCCGCGCGCCCATGAAAAAAGGCGGCCGAAGCCGCCTTTTTCCGGGAGCAGGAATGCCTACTGACGCAATGTCAGGCCTTCCTTGATGATGCGCGGCGAGATGAAGATCAACAACTCGCGCCGGTCGTCGCGCTTCAGGGTCTGTTTGAACAGGAAGCCGACATACGGCAGATCGCCCAGCACCGGAACCTTGTTGGTGCCGCTGCTTTCGTCCTGCGTGTAGATGCCGCCGATCACCACGGTGCCGCCGTTTTCCACCAGCACCTCGGTCACGATCTGTTTCGTGTCCACCGCCGGGGGATTGGTGGCAAGGGGCGACACCGAGTCCTTGTTGATCCTCAGGTTCATGATCACGTTGTCATCCGGCGTGACCTGGGGCTTGACCTTGAGCGAGAGGGTCGCCTTCTTGAACGACACGCTGGTCGCGCCGCTCGACGTCGCCGACTGGTAGGGGATTTCCGTGCCCTGCTCGATCGTCGCCTCCACCTGGTCCGAGGTGATCACGCGCGGGCTCGACACGATTTTGCCCTTGCCATCCGCTTGCAGCGCGCTCAATTCGAGGTCGACGAACTTCGTGCGACTCTGGTTGAACAGGACCATCGAGAAAACGCTGCCGCCGGCAGCCGGCAGGTTGACGTTCAGGTTGCCGGCGGAGAAGGCAGGAGTTACCCCATCCTGACCCGCGCCCGGCGCGACAGTGCCCAGGCTGCCGCCGAAGGTGACGCCTGGCGCGCGAGAGTGCTGGCTCAGCCCGAAGGGAACGCGGCCGCCGCCATCTTCGCGATAGCCCAGCCTGACGCCCAGGTTGCGGCTGAAGGTGTCGGTCGCTTCCACGATGCGCGACTCGATCATCACCTGCCGCACCGGCACGTCGACTTTGCGCAGCAGTTTGCGCACGTCTTCCAGGCGCGCCGGCGTGTCTTGCACGAAGATCGTGTTGGTGCGTGGATCGACCACTGCGCTGCCGCGCTTGGACAGGATGCGCTGGTTCGGGTCGGACAGCAGTTTCTGGAAGTCGGCGCCCTTCTGGTAGTTCAGCTGGAAGCTCTCGGTACGAGTAGGCTCGAGATCGTTGATCTGCTGTTGCGCTTCCAACGCCAGTTTTTCGCGAGTGGCCAGTTCGTCGCGGGGCGCGATCCACACCACGTTCCCGGTCTTGCGCATGTCGAGGCCTTTGCTCTGCAGGATGATGTCGAGCGCCTGGTCCCAGGGAACATCCTTCAGTCTCAGCGTAAGGCTGCCGCCCACCGTGTCGCTGGTGATGATGTTCAAGCCGGTGAAATCGGCGATTACTTGCAGCACGGCGCGCACTTCGACGTTCTGGAAGTTGAGCGAGAGTTTCTCGCCCGTATAGCCGCCGCCCCTGGCAATGCGATCCTGTTCCAGGGCCTGCTTCACTTCGACGATGAAACGGTTGTCGGACTGATATGCCGTGTGCTCCCAGCTGCCGCGCGGCTCGATCACAACCCTGGTGTTGGTGCCCTGGGTGATGGCATCAATGGTCTGCACCGACGTGCCGAAGTCGCTTACGTCCAGCCGGCGTTGCAGGTTCTTCGGCAGGGCAGTATTGATGAAATCGACGACGATGGTTTTGCCCTGCGTCCGGAGGTCGATGCCGACGGAGTTGTCGGAAAGGTCGATCACGACGCGCCCTTCGCCCGCGTTCCCGCGACGGAAATCGATATCGCGAAGCGCATGGCGCGAATCACCGGGCTTGGCCTCGGCGAATTGCGTGGTCGAGCCCGCGGGGCCCGCCGCCGCGGCGGCGCCGCCTTGCAGGGTGATCAGCAGCGCCCGACCGTCGAGCTGGGTGTCGTAACCGGCAGCCCGGGACAGATTCAGCACGAGCCGCGTGCGATCGCCGGCCTGCACCACGTTGATGCTGCGCAGCTCGCCTTCCCCCACTTCCTGCGTGCTGCGACCGAGCGCACTGGTGGTGTTGGGAAAGTCGAACGCGATGCGCGGCGGGTTGTTGACCGTAAAGCCCGCGGGCACGGCGGCCGGCGCCTGCTTCAGCGTTACCCGTACGACCACTTTGCCGCCGGTCGTGGGAGATACGTTGATCGCCTCGATCGAGTTTGCCTGGGCATGAGCCGTCAAGCTCGCGGCAGCGAGCAGCAGGGTCAGCATCCCGTGCAAAAAAGTCATGACAAAGTTGGTTGTCGGCTTCATTTCCCTTGCCTCCTGTTATTCCTGCAACAGCAACGTGCGTTCCTCTTCCTTCCACTCGTTGCCGCTGTCCTGAACCAGCTCTTTCAGCTTGAGGGCGGACTCGTTGATATCGATGATGCGCCCGAAATTCTGCCCCATGAAATCGCCGGTCTTGACCCGGTACAGGTTGTTATCCGGCGTCTTGATCAGCGCATATACGCTTTTATGCTGCTGGAGCGTGCCCACCATCTTGAGGTTCTCAAGCGGGAACGCCTCGAGCGGTCCCTTACGATGGTTCGCGGGCGGCTGGAGCGCGCCGGGAATGTTCGAGGTCTTGGGAGCCTCGATCTTGCGCGGCACGAACGGATCGGTCAGATCGAAGGCGGCGTATTCGAACGGCTCATACGGCCGCACTTCAGGCAACGGCGGTATGCGGCCGCGCGGCATGCTGTCGGAATCCTTGACGAATTGCCGCAGGTCGGAATGCTGTTCGGCGCCGCATGAAGCGAGCGCGAGACAGGCCAGCACGATGGTCAGGTGGCGGCGCATCATTATTTTTTCCCGCCTTTCGGCGCCGCCGCTTTCCTCTGCTGCGCGATTTCGTCTTCATCGAGATAACGGAAGGTCTTCGCCGTCGCATCGAGAGCGAGCCCACCTTTGGCGGCGGGAGACAGCCCGACGTTCTCCAGCGTGACGATGCGGGAGAGCTTGCTGATGTCGCTCGCGAACGCGCCCATGTCGTGGTAGTTGCCGGTGATCCTGATGGTAATCGGCAGCTCGGCATAGAAGTCGCGGCGGGTTTCGCCGCCCGCGGGCTTGAACAGCTCGAATTGCAGCCCGCGTCCCAGACCGGCCTGGTTGATGTCCGTCAGGAGCGCATCCATCTCGGACTTGCCGGGCAACTGTTTCAGCAGCGCGCCGAATTGCTTTTCGATGTCTTCCAGTTGTTTTTGGTAGGCGGGCAGGTTGATTGCCTCGCTTTTCTTGGTGAGGAAAGTCTTGCGCAGGCCTTCTTCCTTGCGCGCCTCGCCGTCTATTCTTGCAATCTGGTCCTGCCAGTCGAACCAGTAGCTCGCGCCGACGATCAGCACCAGCACGACCAGGAGCACGCCCAGCTTGACCAGTATGGGAGCGCTGCCGATCCGCTTGGGATCGAGATAGCGTTGAAGTTCGTTCGCTGTCATCGCCATGGCATTACCCCTTCGCGGCCGGCTTCGGCGCCGGCTTTCCGGCGCTGTCCTCGATCTTGGCGCGCGTGATGGTGATGTTCATGATGAATTCGTTGATGCGCTGGCTGCCCACCTGTCCCGCCTTGATTTCGACCAGGCCGGGATTCTCAAGATGGGCCGAGGCTTCCAGGTTGCGCATCAGCGTGGATACCCGCGCCTGGGACTGGGTGAGGCCGGTGATGGTCACCCGGGTGCCCGCCTGCTTGATGCTCTTCAAGTAAACGCCGTCGGGCAACTGGCGCACCAGCTGATCGAGCAGGTGCACCACTTCGGAGCGGGTGCCCTGCAGCGTTTCCACCACGCGCTTGCGTGCGAGCAGTGCGGCGGTCTGGTCCTTCAGCTTCTGGATTTCGGCGATCTGCTTGTCGAGCTTCTCGATCTCGCTTTGCAGGTACTTGTTGCGGCTCACCTGGTTGTCGAACTGGTCCTCGAGATAGGTGTGCACGGCAAACCAGATGCCGGCGCCGATGATGACCACGACGCCCAGCATGATGAAGAACTGCTGCTGTTGCTGCTTGCGCCGTATCTCGCGATGCGGCAGTAGGTTGACGCGGATCATGGATCAAACCTCCGCATGGCCAGTCCGCATGCCACCATCAGCGAGGGCGCGTCCTGCGTCAGCGTCTTCGCGCGGATCTTGGAGGAAACCTGCATGTTGATGAACGGGTTGGCGACGATCGTGGGGACCTGCACTCGTTTCGCCACCGCTTCGTCCACGCCGGGGATGGCAGCGCACCCGCCCGAGAGCACGATATGGTTGATCTGGTTGTGCTGGGTCGAGGTGAAGAAAAACTGCAGGGCGCGCGCCACTTCCAGGCCCAGCATGTCCATGAACGGCTGCAGCACGTCGGTCTCGTAATTCTCGGGCAATCCGCCGGCGCGCTTGGCGGCTTCGGCCTCCTCGGGGCTCAGCCCGAAGCGGTTCTGGATTTCCTGGGTCAACTGGTTGCCGCCGAACGGCTGTTCGCGCATGTAAATCGACTGATCGTTACGCAGGACGTTGACCGCCATGATGGAGGCGCCCACGTCGACGATCGCGATATTCTGATCCTTGCCCTTGTCCTGGAACTGGGATTCGATCAGTTCGAAGGCGGTCTGGGCGGCGAATACGTCGACATCCATGACCGATGCCTTGAGGCCCGCGGCTTCGGCCACGGCCATCCGGTCGATGATCTTGTCCTTGCGTGAAGCCGCGATCAGCACCTCCACGTCTTCCGGGCTGTTGGGCGCGGGCCCGAGTACCTGGAAGTCGAGGTTGACTTCCTCCAGCGCGAACGGAATGTACTGGTTGGCCTCGGTTTCAACCTGGAGTTCGAGGTCTTCCTCGGTCTGCCCGGCCGGCACCAGGATCTTCTTGCTGATGACCGCGGCATTGGGCAACGCGAGCGCAAGGTTCTTGATGTTGCTGCCCAGGCGTTTGTGGCATCGCTTGACCGCATCGCTGACGGCATCGAGGTTGTTGATGTTGCCTTCCATCACCGAATCCTTGGGCAAGGGCTCGATGGCGTAGCGCTCGATGCGATACATGCCTTTACCCGCGCTCTCGATTTCCACCATCTTGACGGCCGACGAACTGATGTCGGCACCAATCAACGGCGGCATCTTGGCCTTGAACAGGCCTTCGAGGGCGTCGAGGTTAAATTTTCCTTTAAGCATAAGTTTATGGGTGACTATCCCACATTTTACATTAGATACTAGCAACAACTATCTTGGATGTAAAGCATTTTCTCTTTTTTATTGTTCTGCGGAACCCTGCTCGCGGAACCCCGCCTATAATGGCGGGGAGGTCAATATAGCTTACTCCGCAGCAACTTGCTGCGTTGTACTGCTCACGTGAGGCGTTAAGTCCGTTTGTTGTTGTAATGTCGCAACATATACACACTAAGGCATTGATTTAATGAATATTCGCTGGTGGGCTTTCCCTCTGGTCCTGCTGGCTTCAAGTGCTCTGGCGGCCGTCATACTGGTCGCATTTGCCGCGGCCATCGTCTATCCCACGCTGCCCTCGCTGGAAGTGCTCACCGACTATCAACCGAAGATCCCGCTGCGGGTCTACAGCGCCGACGGCAAGTTGATCGGGGAGTTCGGCGAAGAGCGTCGGGCGGTCGTAAAAATCCGGGACGTTCCCCAGCCCATGATTCGCGCCATCCTCGCGGCAGAGGACGAGCGCTTCTATCAGCACAGCGGTGTGGACTACCTGGGCGTGGCACGCGCCGCCCTGTCCAATTTCGTTTCCGGCGGCGTGCGCCAGGGCGCCTCCACCATCACCATGCAGGTCGCCCGCAACTTCTTCCTGTCCAAGGAACGTACGCTGACCCGCAAATTCAACGAGATGCTGCTCGCCTTCAAGATCGAGGCCAATCTCAACAAGGATCAGATCCTCGAGCTCTATCTCAACCAGATATATCTCGGCCAGCGCGCCTATGGCTTTGCCGCAGCCGCGCAAATTTATTTCGGCAAGCAGCTTGCCGAGTTGACGCTCGCTGAATCTGCGATGCTCGCGGGATTGCCCAAGGCGCCTTCGGCCTATAACCCGCTCGCCAATCCCAGGCGCGCCAAGCTGAGGCAGCATTACGTATTGCGCCGCATGCGCGAGCTGCAGCTGATCTCCGACGAAGAGCTGGCCGCCGCCGACAAGCAGCCGATGGCGGTGAAAAAACAGATCAACGAATACCCGGTCCGCGCGGAATATTTTGCGGAGATGGTGCGTCAGGCGCTCTATGAGCGCTATCAGGAGGACACTTATACCAAGGGCATCCGGGTTTACACGACGCTGCAGACGTCGCATCAGGAAGCGGCATATGCGTCGCTGCGCCGGGGCGTGCAGGAGTACGACCGGCGCCACAATTATCGCGGCTCGGAGGGTTATGTCGAACTGCCGGCCAAGCCGACCGATGAAGCGCTGGAGGATGCGCTGCAGGAAATTGCCGACAGCGATGACATATACGCAGCCGTAGTCGTCGAAGCCGGCCCCAAGCTCGTGCGCGCCTATCGCAAGGGCGGAGAGTGGGTCGAAATCAAGGAAGACGGTCTCAAGTTCGCAGCGCGCATGCTGGGCGAGAAGGCGAATCCCGGCCAGCGCGTGCGCCGCGGCTCGATCATCCGCGTGCAGAAAGACGAGAAGGGCCGCTGGCAGATCACGCAGCTGCCGGATGTCGAGGCATCGCTGGTCGCGCTCGATCCGCGCGACGGCGCGATCCGCGCACTGGTCGGCGGATTCGATTTCAACCGCAACCAGTACAACCACGCCACGCAGGCATTGCGGCAGCCGGGGTCAAGCTTCAAGCCTTTCGTCTACTCGGCCGCCCTCGAGAAAGGTTTTACCGCGGCGACCGTTATCAACGATGCGCCGCTCACGTTCACGGCGGCGCAGACGGGATCGGAACCGTGGGAGCCGAAAAACTTCGACGGCAAGTTCGAGGGGCCGATGCGCCTGCGCACCGCGCTCGTCAAATCGAAAAATCTCATATCGGTGCGCATACTCCAGGCGATCACGCCGCAATACGCGCAGGACTACATCACCCGCTTCGGGTTTGATCCGAAGCTGCACCCGCCTTATCTCACCATGGCGCTCGGGGCAGGCAACGTCACGCCCATGCAACAGGCCGCCGCCTACGCGATCTTCGCCAATGGCGGTTACCGCGTCGCGCCCTATTTCATCGAGCGCGTGGAAGATGCACGCGGTAACGTGCTGATGGCGGCGAAGCCGACGGTGGCGGGGAGCGGGGCGGAACGGGCGATCGACGCGCGCAATGCCTTCATCATGACCAGCATCTTGCGCGATGTGGTGCGCGGCGGCACCGCGGCGCGCGCGATGAAGCTGGGCCGCGGCGACCTTGCCGGCAAAACCGGCACGACCAACGAGTTCGTGGACGCCTGGTTCTGCGGTTACAACGCCGAAGTGGTTGCGGTCGCGTGGATCGGCTTCGACACGCCGCGCACGCTCGGTCGCAACGAGACGGGCTCGCAGGCGGCATTGCCGATCTGGATGGGCTATATCGGCGGCGCCCTGAAAGGCGCTCCGGAATCGCCCTTGGCCCAGCCCAACGGGGTGGTCGCGATGCGTGTCAACCCTGACACCGGTCTGCGCATCGCCGACGCCCAGGCCGGCGTCGTCGATTATTTCTACCAGGAGTTCCTGCCGCCCGAGCACGAAACGCTGGTCGGGGGCGTAACGGGCGGGGATCGTCCGCGGGACGAGGTGCGCAACCAGCTGTTCTGAATCGGCCATGCCCAAGGAAACAGGTCGCAACGACCGGCGCAGCGCCATTGCCCACCTTGCGGCACGGCTGATGGCCGAGGACGGTATCGAGGACTACGCGCTGGCCAAGCGCAAAGCCGCCCGCCAGGCCGGCATGCCGGATGCGCGCGAGCTGCCGAATAACGAAGAAATAGACGCGGCGCTCAGGACCTATCAGCAGATATACCAGCAGGAAACGCACCGCGAGCGGCTGCGCGCTTTGCGCGAGACCGCGTTGCGCGCGATGCGCGAACTGGCGCAATTCAACCCCCACCTGACCGGGTCGGTCCTGAACGGCAACGCCGGCAAGTACGCCGACATCAACCTCCAGCTGTTTGCCGACAGCGCGAAGGCGGTCGAACTCTACCTGATAGACCGGGGAATTCAGTACCGGACGGGAGAGAGCCGGCTCTACAGCGGTCCCGAACCGCTCACGGTGCCGGTGTACACGGTCGACGACGAAGGCACGGAGATCGAACTTACCGTGCTCTCGCCGCGCGAGTTGCGCGGACCATTGAAGACCGGTCCCGAGGGCAGGAACATCGAACGTGCCAAGCTGACCGTCGTCGAGCAGCTGCTGTCCGAGACCTGATCAATCAATCGCCCGCTTTCAGCCAGCCGGCGACGTCGAGCGCGTAATAGGTGAGCACGCCGTCCGCGCCGGCACGCTTGAAAGCCGTCAGGATTTCCATCACGCAGGAACGCTCGTCCAGCCAGCCGCGCGCGGCCGCGGCTTTCAACATCGAGTACTCGCCGCTCACGTGGTAGGCGTAGGTAGGCGCCTTGAACTCGTCTTTCACGCGACGCACGATGTCCAGGTAGGGCAGGCCCGGCTTGATCATGACCATGTCTGCGCCTTCTTCGAGGTCGAGCGCGACTTCCCACAGCGCCTCGTCGCTGTTGGCATAGTCCATCTGGTAGGCGTACTTGTTGCTGCGCCCCAGGTTCTTCGACGAGCCTACCGCGTCGCGGAACGGCCCGTAAAAACCCGAAGCGTACTTCGCGGAATAGGCGAGGATGCGGGTGTGGATGAATTTCTGCCGGTCGAGGGCGGCGCGGATCGCGCCGACGCGCCCGTCCATCATGTCCGAAGGCGCGACTACGTCAACGCCGGCGGCGGCGCAGACGACGGCCTGCTTCTCCAGGATCGCGATCGTTTCGTCGTTCTGCACGTAGCCCTGGCGGTCAATCACGCCGTCTTGGCCGTGCGTGGTGTAGGGGTCGAGCGCGGCATCCGTGATCACGCCGAGCGCCGGGAAGCGCTTTTTCAGCGCGGCCACGGCGCGCGGTACCAGGCCTTTCGGATTGACGGCCTCGCGGCCGTCGGGCGTCTTCAACCCGGCCTCGATCATGGGGAAGATCGCCAGCGCCGGTATACCGAGCTTCACGCACTGCTCGGCATGGGCCAGCAGCCGGTCCACGCTGTAACGCCGCACGCCGGGCATGGACGGGACCGGCTCGGTCCGGTTTCGCCCCTCGATCACGAACACCGGGTAGATCAGGTCGTCGGTGGAGAGCCGGTGCTCGCGCCGCAGCCGCCGCGAGAACTCGTCTCGCCGCAGCCGCCTCATGCGCCGACGCGGAAAGCCGCCGTAGGGTCGCATCGCATTAACCTTTTGAAGAAACTTGCTATTTCAGGGCGGGGGAACTATCGGTCATTATAATCGTCCTATTCAGCAGACGATGTTGAGTCGTCTCCCGCTTCTCCTCCCTGAGCGGGGGCCTTAATCCTATTAAGGCTTTTGCCCCCGGTTTTACTCCCCTTTAACCGGGGGTTTTTTATGTACACGTGCGCACTCACTCACGCGCGCCGGACGCTGACGCTGCGGGGGAAAGTCATCTAGGTTATTGTTATCGCGCCCGAAACTGGCACATGCTGAAGTGCTTACTATACAATACGCGTTCTGCATAAAACCCGTCAGACAAGGAACACGCATGAATTTCCGCTGGCCCTTCATGCTGCTCGCCGGCACCCTGCTATCCCCGTCCGCGGCGGCCCAAAGCGCCCAGGCAGACCTCGCCAGGGGGCAGCAGGTCGCGACCCAGGCCTGCGCTGCGTGCCACGGGGCGGATGGCAACAGCGCGATAGCCGTCAATCCCGTGCTCGCGGGGCAGCATGCCGACTACACGCTGAAGCAACTCATGAATTTCAAACCGCAGAGCGGCAAGCCGGCGGAGCGGCCCAATGCGGTGATGGCGGGCATGGTCGCCGCGCTCTCGGCCGACGATATGCGCAACGTCGCCGCCTACTTCGAGAGCCAGCAACCCAAGCCGCGGGCGGCACGCGACCCGGCACTGGTAAAGCAGGGCCAGGCGATTTACCGCGGCGGCATCCTGTCGAAGAACGTGGCGGCATGCAGCGCCTGTCATGGCCCGAACGGCGCCGGCATGCCGGCCCAGTACCCCCGTCTGGCAGGCCAGTACGCCGAGTACACCGCGGCGCAACTGAAAGCATTCCGCACGGGCGAGCGCGCCAACGACCCCAACCGCACCATGCGCGCAACGGCCGAGAAGCTCTCCGACAGGGAAATTGCCGCGGTCGCGGAATACATCGCCGGATTGCGCTGATTTCAGCCGCGCGGATCGCGGCGCCGAGCAGAAAGGGGGCATTGCCCCCTTTTCTTATCGGCGCGCTCAAGCGCGCAGCGTTGCGAAAACTTTCTCCGCGGCCTTGATCGTGCGCTCGATCTCGGCCGTGCCGTGGGCCGAGGAAACGAAACCTGCTTCGTAGGCGGACGGGGCCAGGTACACGCCCTCGGCCAGCATGGCGTGGAAGAAGCGGTTGAACGCTTCCTTGTCGCATTGCATGACTTCGGCGTAGCTGGCGGGCGGTGTTTCACGGAAAAATACGCCGAACATGCCGCCGACGGCCGCGGCGGAGAAGGGAATCCCGCATTCCTGCGCGCCGCGGGCGAGTCCTTCGCATAACGCGCGCGCGCTTGCCGCCAGCCGTTCATGAAACCCCGGCGACTGGATGAGTTTCAACGTAGCGAGGCCGGCTGCGACCGCAACCGGGTTGCCGGAGAGCGTTCCAGCCTGGTAGACCGGCCCCAGGGGCGCGATGGCCTGCATGATGTCGCGCCGCCCGCCGAAGGCGCCGACCGGCATGCCGCCGCCGATCACCTTGCCGAGCGTGGTGAGGTCGGGCTTAACAAAGTAGTGCGCCTGCGCGCCACCCAGCGCGACGCGAAAGCCGGTCATCACCTCGTCGAAGATCAGCACCGCGCCGTGGGCGCTGCACAGCCTGCGCAGCGCCTGGAGGAATCCCGGGCGCGGCGCGACCAGGTTCATGTTGCCGGCAACCGGCTCCACAATTACTGCGGCGATGGCGCCGCCTTCGCGCTCGAACAGGCGCTCCAGAGCGCTTTCGTTGTTGTACTCCAGCACCAGCGTGTCGGCGGCCGTCGCCTCGGGTACGCCCGCCGAGGAGGGCTGGCCGAACGTCAGCGCGCCCGAGCCGGCTTTTACGAGGAGGGCGTCGGCATGGCCGTGATAACAGCCCTCGAATTTCACGATCCTGCTGCGACCGGTGTAGCCGCGCGCGAGACGAATGGCGCTCATCGTCGCCTCGGTGCCGGAGCTCACCAGCCGCACCTGCTCGATCGAGGGCACGAGGCGGCACAGGAGTTCCGCCATCTCGATTTCCTGCTCGGTGGGCGCGCCGAACGAGAGGCCACGCTCGGCTGCCTGCTGCACCGCTTTCACCACGTCGGGATGGGCGTGCCCGACGATGAGCGGGCCCCACGAGCCGACGTAGTCGATATAGGCCCGGCCGTCGGAGTCCCATACCTGGGCGCCCCTGCCGCGCTGGATGAACAGCGGCGTGCCGCCGACCGAGCGGAACGCCCGTACCGGCGAATTGACGCCGGCGGGAATGGTGAGCTGGGCCTGCTGGAACAGTTTCTGGCTGCGCTTCATTTCTCGTGCCTGGGGAAAAGAGTGGTGAATTTCCGTGCCGCGGCGCGGATGTCGGGCGCCCCGAACAGTGCCGTTATCACCGCCACGCCGTCGGC
>CAZOQY010000026.1:15753-18353 GCA_964581835.1 uncultured Streptomycetaceae bacterium
CGCGCGCGCTTCAGCGAGCGAGCCGTCTTCGGCTCCGACGTGCAGTCCGTCGGCATCCAGGGCGATGGCCAGGTCGAGATGATCGTTGATGATGAGCGGTACCTGGTGCTGCCGGCACAGCGCGAGCAGCGCTCGGCCCTGTATCAGACGCAGGGCCGCGCTGGCGGTCTTGTTGCGGTACTGCAGCAGGCGCGCGCCACCGGCAAGTGCCTGCTCGACGCGGGCGAGCAGGCCGGGGGTGTCATCGGTGTCGGGCGTGATGGCGTAGAGGCCGGAGATGCCGCGCTTCACGCGCTACTCCTCGCGACCGCCGCCCGCCTGCTCATCCTCGCGCGCCCAGAACAGGCGGTCGGGGATGTGCTGCCCCATGCCGGGACGGAACGCGGCCTTCAACGTCTGCCACGTATATTCCTGCGCATCCTTCACGGCATCGCTCACTTCGAGGCCGTTGGCGATGGTGGCGGCAATGGCGGAAGCCAGGGTGCAGCCCGAGCCGTGGTACGTGCCCGGCAGGCGCTGCCAGGAGTCGCTGCGCACCACGCCGTTCTGGCCGTAGAGCGTGTTGACGACCTGGGCGGTGTTCTCGTGCGTGCCGGTCACCAGGACGTACTCGCAGCCGCTGGCGATGATGCGCTTCGCGCATTCGGCGAGGTCGGGCCCCTCGCCCTCGTCACCGTCTTCGGCCGCGAGCCGCCGGGCTTCCAGGCTGTTGGGGGTGAGAATGGTGGTCTGGGGGATGAGCAGTTCGCGCAATGCGATCACCATTTCCTCGGTGACCAGCTCGTCGCCGCGGCCCGAAGCGAGCACCGGATCGAGCACCAGCGGCACTTCCGGGTAGTCGGACACCACCTCGGCGATCGCGGCGATCTGCTCGATGTTGCCGAGCAGCCCGATCTTGAACGCGGCGACCGGCATGTCCTCCAGCACGCAGCGTGCCTGGTCGATGACCCACTCGGGCTCGATCGCCGAGAGGTCATCCACGCCCATGGTGTCCTGGATCGTGACCGCGGTGATCACCGACAGCGGGTGGCAGCCCATGCTGGAGAGCGTCATGATATCGGCCTGCAGCCCCGCGCCCCCGCTCGGGTCGGTGGCGGCGAAAACCAGTACGATGGGAGGCAGGTCAGCCATGCGCAGGGAAATTTCGGATGCCCGCGGTTGGTCGCGGGAGGGGCGATTCGATAGAATGGGATTCTAACTGAATTACCCAATGACGGATGATCGAATGAGGATGGAATGACCGTTACCGAAACCCAGGTCTACAAGACGTACATGTGTCTCATCTGCGGCTTCATTTATGACGAGGCCGCGGGACTGCCCGAGGAGGGCATCGCGCCGGGAACGCGCTGGGAAGACGTGCCGCCCAACTGGACCTGCCCGGAATGCGGCGCGCGCAAGGACGATTTCGAGATGGTGGAGGTTTGAGGCGGCCATGAGGATTCTGCACACCATGATCCGCGTCGGCGAGCTGCAGCGCTCGATCGATTTCTACACCCAGGTGCTCGGTATGCGGCTCCTGCGCAAGTCCGACTATCCCGGCGGACGTTTCACCAATGCTTTCGTCGGCTACGACGAAGAGTCGAAAACGGCGGTGCTCGAACTGACCCATAACTGGGACACGAAATCCTACGATCTCGGCAGCGGCTATGGCCACGTCGCAATCGAGGTGCCGGACGCGTACAGGGCGTGCGAGGAGGTGAAGCAGCGCGGCGGCAAGGTCACGCGCGAGGCCGGCCCGATGAAGCACGGCACTACCGTGATCGCCTTCGTCGAGGATCCCGACGGCTACAAGATAGAACTCATCCAGCGGAAACCGAACTAGGAATTTGTCGGGGATCCGACAAATTCCTTATGACTCTTCCGGCTTCAGGCCGTCCGCCAGCCGGACGAAATCAGCGAGCCGCAGGTCCTGCGCGCGCAGCCCGGCGTCAACGCCGAGCCGCTCGAAATCCGCCGGCTTGAAATAGGCCCTCAGCGCATTGCGCAGGGTCTTGCGGCGCTGCGCGAAAGAGGCAGTGACGATCCTGGCGAACGCCGTCTCGTCGCGCGCGGTGTGCGGCAGCCGCGCAAACGGCGTCATGCGCACTACCGCCGACTCGACCTTGGGAACGGGATGGAACGCGCCGGGCGGGACGTCGAGCACGCGCTCCACGTCGAAACGGTACTGCAGCATCACCGACAGCCGCCCGTACTCGGCACAGGAAGGCGCGGCGACCATGCGCTCCACCACTTCCTTTTGCAGCATGACGTGGATGTCACGGATGGTGCCTGCGTACTGCGCCAGGTGAAACAGCAGCGGCGTGGAAATGTTGTAGGGGAGATTGCCGATCACGCGCAGCCCGGCGCCGAGCGCGCCAAAGTCGAAGCGCAGCGCGTCGCCTTCATGCACCGTCACGCGCGCCGGCGGGAACGCGTCGCGCAGGCGGGCGACTATGTCGCGATCGATCTCGATCACGTGCAGGTGGTCGAGGGTTGCGGCGAGCGGCCGGGTCAGCGCCCCCAGCCCCGGCCCGATTTCCACCACGACGTCGCCCGGTTGTGGCGCCACGGCGGCGACGATGGCCGCGATTACCGCCTCGTCGTTGAGGAAGTTCTGCCCG
>CAZOQY010000027.1:0-18227 GCA_964581835.1 uncultured Streptomycetaceae bacterium
GGCATCGGCCCGTACGGGAACGACACGACGTTGGCGCCGATCGAGTTGTAGAGCTTGTTGAGCAGTTCCCTGCCGCCGCCGTACTTGTGCCAGGCGAGCAGCATGTTGGCGTCCATGCCGAAGGCCGGGCCGGATCCCCACAGCGCGAGCGCGTTCTGCTTGCCGTAGTGATAGACCAGCACGCCGTGGCCGCCGTCGAGCGTGCCCTTCGACACCGCGTCGAGCAGACCGAAGGCCGGCACCACCGCGCCCGCCGGCAGCACTTCGATGCGCAGCTCGCCGCCGGTCATGTCGTTCACTTTCTTGCCGAAGTCGAGCGCGTACTCGTGGAAGATGTCCTTCGCCGGCCACGTGCTCTGCCAGCGCATGCTGGTCACGCCCTGCGCCTTGGCGATCATCGGGAAGGCGGTGATCGCCGCGCCGGTCGTTGCCGCCGCCGCGCCCGTCAGGAATTTCCGCCGCGCTGCGCTCGGTTTCGCCGGCGCCGTGGCGTCTTTTTTCAGATCCTTCATTTCATCCTCCAGAGATTTGTTAGCAGGGGCAACAAGGGTACGGCGATAGCGGCAGCAAGACAGTCGGGTTCCCCCCCTCTGCACTCTTGAAGCGACCTGGGGTGAACCGGAATTTTTATTATGCGGAACGTCTTACTACTGTGCGGCAATCCTATACCTCGCATATAGCGAAAGCAAGTCGCCCACGGCGCGCATCGCGACATCCAGATGGGCTCTCGGCGGCAAGCTTACAAAATACTGACGGAGCAGGCCTACGGCCCTGACAGGTTGTTGAAAAAGGGGGCGATGCCCCCTTTTGAACCCCCGATATCAGAGGCTGTTGAAAACGCCCCCTGTGAAACATGAACTGCCAAAGATCGAATTTCTGCGCGGGGGCGTTTTTCAACAGCATGCTAAAAATCAACCAGATGACGGCCCGCTTGCGGCACTGCGTCAGGCGGGTGAAGCAGGCTCCGGGCCCTGCTTGCGCGCGGTGCGATCGCGGACGGATTCCGCGCATTCGAGGAATTCCCTGAGCAGCGGATCTCCGTCGAGAAGGTCGGTATTCGCGGAGTCGTGGAACTCCGGGTGCCATTGCACCCCGACGACGTAGCCCGCCCCGTTCCAGCGGATGGCCTCGATCACCTGGTCCGGGACCGAAACCGCCTCGCTCACGAGATCCCGGCCTAGGTCGCGGATGCCCTGGTGGTGAATGCTGTTCACCCGCGCGCGCCCGAGACCGGAATACAGGCGCGCCAGCCCGGTGCCGGCGACCAGCGCGATATCGTGGAAATGCTGGTCGTAGGCGTCGGGGTCGTGATGACCGCCGGCCTGCGGGTGATGGAGCGCGAGATCCTGGTAGAGCGTGCCGCCGTGCGCGACGTTGATCAGCTGCAGCCCGCGGCAGATGCCGAGCACCGGCTTGCCGTGAGACACGAATTCCTGCAGCAGGTCGATCTCGTAGAGGTCGCGGACGCGGTCGCCTTCCCATTCGCTCCGCAACGGCGTCTCGCCGTAAGTCAGCGGGCTCACGTCGGCGCCGCCCTGCAGGACCAGGCCGTCGAGTTCCATCACGTAGTCGGCGATGCGCAGGTTGCCGCGGCGCAGCAGGCCGCCGCCGGCAATGGACGGGATCATGAACACCAGCGCGCCCGCCGTCATCAGCCAGTGGGCGATCGTCTGCTCCAGGTACTGCAGCGTCTTGCCGCGGAATCCGAGCTCGCGCGGCGCAGTGTGCAGGAAACGGGGCGACAGGCCGATCTTGAGCGGTTTGCGCGTCATGGCTTCTATCCCGCTACGCGTATTCCCGGCGTTCCAGGCCCATCCACAGGCCGCTCTGCACGCGCGCCACGTCGTTGAGCGTTCCGTGCTCCTTGCGCGCGCCGCGCAGCCAGCCCGCATCGGTGCGGCCATTCTCGACCTCGACGCGCAGGCGCGCGAGCGCCTCGCCGTTGCCCAATTCCGCCGCATGCGGCGCGATCACGGCGAGCGTTTCCAGGACGTCTTCCCTGAGGCCCGCCTGCCGCCGGGTATAGGCATCGACGATCCGGCTCTCCAGCCCGTAGCGGCAGGCCTGGAAGCGGTTGTGGTTGTAGAGCAGGTAGACGTCGCGCGACGGCGCCAGCGGCCGGTCGGCCAGGATGTGACGGGCGAGCGACTGCGCGTAGGCCGCGATCAGCGCGGCGCGCTCGACCGTCAGCGGCGTGTCGAACACCCGGATCTCGGCGGTGCCGTACTCGGGCTTGGGCCGGATGTCCCAGTAGAAATCCTTCATGCTCTCGACGATGCCGTAGCCGCGCATGCGCTCGAAGTACTCGACGAACTCGCTCCAGGAATGAACGAACGGGAGCTGCCCCGAGAGCGGGAACGCGCTCACCGTGTTGAGCCGCGACGACTGGTAGGCGGTGTCCTCGCCCTGCTGGAACGGCGAGGAGGCGGACAGCGCGATGAAATGCGGCACGTAGCGCGACAGGATGTGGGTGAGGTAGATCGCCGCGTCGCCGTCCGGGCAGCCGATGTGCACGTGCTGACCGAAGACCGTGAACTGCTTCGCCAGGTAACCGTAGACCGACAGCAGGTGGTTGAAGCGCTCCGTCGGGTAGATGCGGCGATCCGTCCACATGTGGAAGGGGTGCGAGCCGCCGCCTGCGATGCGCACGTTCAGCTTCTGCGCCGCCTGGGTCACCGCGTCGCGGATCGTCTTCAGCTCGGCGATCAGCGTGTCGTGCCCCCGGTGAATGGAGCTGTTGAGTTCCACCATGCTCTCGGTGATCTCGGGCTTGACCGCGCCCGGCAGCGGCGTTTTATCGAGCAACCCGATCAGGTCGGCGGCGTCGCGCGCGAGGTCGAAATCGCGCGAGTTGAGTATCTGCAATTCGAGCTCGACGCCCATGGTGACCGCCGGCGACGGCTTGAAGTCCATCTCGCTCATTTTTCCGCCCTCATTTCTCCACCGCCTCCCCCGCCCGCTTCAGGGCAAACTGGACCGCCACGGGACCGATCAACTCCAGGATCAGCACCGCGGAGAGCACGATGGCGGCAAGCTGTGCCCCGAACTCGGGATAAAGTTCGGTCGTGCCGTGCACCATCGAGATCGCCAGTCCCGACATCGGCGTCAGCGCGAGGCACAACAGGCCGGCGGCGCCGCGGCGTGCGCCGCTGAAATAGGTGAGCGCCAGCACGCCGACCGACTTGCCGACGAAGCGCGCCAGTATGAAAGCGCCCGCGAGCGCGCCGCCGACCATCAGGTCGCCGGTCTTCAGGCTGGCGCCGCTCACCACGAACAGCACCACCACGAACAGCTGGCCGACGGGGCCGACGTCGAACGACATGAGGTCGTGGCGCCGGTCGATGTGCTTCGACAGCACGCCGAAGACGAGCAGCGCCAGCACCACCGACAGATCGAGCGTGCGCGCCGCGCCGATAGTCAGCACGATCAGTCCCAGCACCAGCACGTAATGGCCGCGCTCGGTCTTGCCGAGCCAGCGCGCGAGTATCACCGCGGCCACCGCGGCGAAGTAACCGAGAATCAGCGAGCCCGCCAGCAGGTAAACGGGGTGCAGCAGCACCGTGCGCCAGCCCGCGCGGTATTCGTGGTGTATGCCGGAGAGCAGCATGGTCACCGTCACGAATGCGATCACGCTGTTGATCGCCGTCAGCCCCAGCATGCGTTCGGTCACCTGGCCGTCCGCGCGGAGCTCCTGCACCATTACCATGGCCACGGCCGGCGAGGTGGCGATGCCGATCGCGGCCGCGACCGCCGCGTAGAGCGGCTGCACGTCGAGCCAGGTCAGGGTGAAATAGACCAGCACGAAGGACAGCGCGCTTTCCAGCACGCCGGTCGCCGCCAGCCACGGGTCGCGCTTCAGCCAGCCGAGATCGAGCCGGCGGCCGAGATCGAACAGGATCAGGCCGAGCGCGATGTCCACGAAAATCCAGGCTTCTCTCACCATGCCGGCATCGAGCAGGCCGAGGCCGCTCGAGCCGAGGGCGAGGCCGATCAGCACGTAGCCGACGATGCGCGGCAGCCGCAGGACGCGCTTCACCAGCTCGCCGCCGGCGAGGCCGGCGAGCAGCAGCAGGCCGAACAGCGCGAGCGGGCTGGCGGGAAACGGAAATGGCGGAAGGAAACTCAGTTGTGTCATGACGAGCCCAAAGCCCGGGGCGCAACGCCACAGCGTTCCGCTCCCGGCCAGCAACTGGATGTTTGAGTGTTCCGCGCCGTCCTCGTCGCGCGCGGGAACCCCGGATTGATTGTTATTGCTTTATCTGACCGCGCCTGCCGGGAAAGTTCCACCGCGGGCTGTAACGCATTGATTCGCGCATTGATTCGTCGTCATGGGACGAGAATAATGTGCACGCGATACGGCCCGTGCGCGCCGAGCGTGACGGTCTGCTCGATATCGGCGGTGCGCGACGGACCGGAAATGAAGTTGACGGCGCGCGGCAGCTGACCGAGCTCTGCACGCGCGAGCTGCCACGCTTCCTCCATGCCGCGCACGATGCGCGATTTTGCGACCACCGCGACGTGCGTTTCGGTGAGCAGGCTGACGGTGGCCGGCGTGTCGCGCCCCGACACCGTCATCAGCGTGCCGGTTTCGGCGATCGCGCAGAACGCGCCGGTGATGCCGACGCGGTCGGCGTCTTCCGCCGCGCGCGCGGCGACCTCGATGCCCGCCGCGCGCCAGTCGAGCCGCCCGAACTCGGGCCAGATCACCGCCGCGCGCGGCAGATCGCGGCCGGCGAGATAGCGGGCGACGGCGGCGGGGACAGCCGCAAGCGCATCCACCTCCTCCACCGTGCTCGCGAGCCCCAGCGCGCGCGCGCAGAACCGCTCGACCGGCTGCCAGTCCATGGCCGGGCGCGGGCTCACGGTCCGCGCGGCGATCTGTGCGCGTACCGTCCCCCGCTCCGCCTCGCTTGCCGCTGCGGGCTTCCCCTGCTGCGCGCGTATGCGCGCCAGGATATTTTCGCGTGCGCTCATGATGCGGGAGGAGACAGGCGTGAAGGCCGCTTACTCCTCCCTCCTCTCTCCTCTCCCGCTCGGCGCTAGCCGAGCGTAGGCATGTTCAAGCCCGGCGCCGGTGTGTCTTGATGCGGCCAGCGCGAGGTGATGACCTTGGTGCGGGTGTAGAACTTCACGCCTTCCATGCCGTGAACGTGCAGGTCGCCGAACAGGGAACCCTTCCAGCCGCCGAAGGAATAGAACGCCACCGGCACCGGGATCGGCACGTTGACGCCGACCATGCCGACCTGGATCTCGTTTTCGAAGCGCCGCGCGGCGCCCCCCGACTCGGTGAAGATCGCCGTGCCGTTGGCGTAGGGGTTGCGGTTGACCAGCGCGATCGCGTCGTCGAGCGTCTTCTCGCGCAGCACGATCAGCACCGGGCCGAAGATCTCGTCCTGATAGACCTTCATCTGCGGCGTCACGTGGTCGAACAGCGTGGTGCCGAGGAAGTTACCGCCTTCATATCCGGGCACCTTGTGCCCGCGGCCGTCCGCGACGAGCTTCGCGCCCTCCTTCACCCCCTGGTCGATGTAGCCGGCGACCTTGTCGCGATGTTGCGCGGTCACGAGCGGGCCCATGTCCACCCCCTCCTTGTCGCCCGGCCCGATGACGATCGCCTCCGCCTTCTGCTTCAACAGCTTCACCAGCGGATCGGCGGCGGCACCGACGGCCACCACCGCCGAAATCGCCATGCAGCGCTCGCCCGCC
Organism: uncultured Streptomycetaceae bacterium; assembly: GCA_964581835.1. Classification (GTDB taxonomy): domain Bacteria; phylum Pseudomonadota; class Gammaproteobacteria; order Burkholderiales; family SG8-41; genus SG8-41. Next base: position 5,707 of record CAZOQY010000027.1, read on the forward strand.
GAGCCGTAGGCCGCGCCGATCAGCGCGTCTGCCGCGAACTCGAGGTCGGCGTCGGGCAGCACCACCGCGTGGTTCTTCGCGCCGCCCAGCGCCTGCACGCGCTTGCCGTTGCGGGCGCAGGTTTCGTAGATGTACTTCGCGATGGGCGTGGAGCCGACGAACGAAACCGCGCTGATGCCCGGATGATTCAGGATGGCGTCGACCGCCTCCTTGTCGCCGTGCACGACGTTGAACACGCCGTCCGGCAGGCCCGCTTCCTTGAACAGCTCCGCCATGCGCATCGAGGCCGAGGGCACTTTCTCGGAGGGTTTCAGCACGAACGTGTTGCCGCAGGCGATCGAAACCGGGAACATCCACAGCGGCACCATCACCGGGAAGTTGAACGGCGTGATGCCCGCGCACACCCCGACCGGCTGGCGCACGGTGTGGCAGTCCACGCCGGAGCCGACGTTCTCCGAGTGCTCGCCCTTCAGCAGGTGCGGGATGCCGCAGGCGAACTCCACCACCTCGATGCCACGCTGCACCGAGCCCATCGCGTCGGGCAGGGTCTTGCCGTGCTCTTCGGTAACGAGCCGGGCCAGTTCCTTCTGGTTTGCCTGGAGCAGTTGCAGGAATTTCTGCATCACGCGCGCGCGCCGCAGCGGCGGCGTGTCGCGCCACTCGGGATACGCCGCCGTCGCGGCCTTGACCGCGGCATCCACGTCGGCCTCATTGCAGAACGGCACCCGGCTGGTCACCGCCCCGGTCGCCGGGTTGGTCACCGGGCCGTGCCGTCCGCTCGACGCCGCCTGCTTCCTGCCACCAATCCATAACGGCACCAGGGCCGCGTTCGAGGATTCAACGGGTTTGTTCACGCCAGGCTCCATTCATCATTCATCGTTCATCATTCCGCATCGGGGCGCGCCGCGAGCGCGCGTAAAGCGCGCGGAAGGTGCGCCCCTCCGGCGCGGGCAGGTCGCGCCCGTCCGTCCAGCCGCCGCCGAGCGGCAGGCTGCGTATGACCTTCGCGTTGCCGCCGATCATCGCCAGCAGCCTCGCGCCGAGGGCGGCCATCATCGCATAAACCGCCGGACGCCGAACGCTCCAGCCCCACAACGCCAGCGTCGCGCGCTCGGCCCACGACTTCATGCCGCGCTCGAACTGCCGCTCGCGCAGCTTGCGCATGAGATCGGGCAGCGGGATCTTCACCGGGCACACCACGCCGCACTGGTTGCAGAACGTGGCGGCGTTGGGCAGGTCGGGCGCGCGATCGAGCCCGACGTAACTCGGCGTCAGCACCGAGCCCATCGGCCCGGGATAGACCCAGCCGTAGGCGTGGCCGCCCACGCTCTGGTAGACCGGGCAATGGTTCATGCAGGCGCCGCAGCGTATGCAGCGCAACATCGGCTGCAGGTCGCCGCCGAGCAGCCCGCTGCGCCCGCCGTCGAGCAATATCACGTGGCAATGCGCCGGACCGTCGCTGTCGCCCCCGCCTTTCACGCCGGTGGTGACCGAGATGTAATTGGATATGGTCTGGCCGGTGCCGTGCGGCGGCAACAGGCGCATCAGCGTCGCCACGTCCTCCAGCGTCGGCACCACTTTCTCGATGCCGGTGATCGCCACGTGCACCCGCGGCAGCGTCGTCACCATGCGGCCGTTGCCCTCGTTGGTCACGATCAGCGTGGAGCCGGTCTCGGCGACGATGAAGTTGGCGCCCGAGATGCCCATGTCGGCGGTGAGAAAATGGCCGCGCAGGCGCTCGCGCGCCTCGCGCGTCAGCTCGGCGATGTCCGTCTTGCGCGGCGTGCCGTGCTTCTCCTCGAACAGGTCGGACACCTCGTCGCGGGTCTTGTGCACCACCGGCGCGACGATGTGCGAGGGCGGCTCCTTCGCGAGCTGCAGGATGTATTCGCCGAGATCGGTCTCCACCACCTCGACGCCGGCGGCCTCGAGCGCGTCGTTCAGCGCGCACTCCTCGGTCACCATGGACTTCGACTTGACCGCTTTTTTTATGCCGTGGCGCCGCGCGATGTCGCAAACGATCCGATTCACATCCTGGGCCGTTTCCGCCCAATGCACGACCGTTCCACGCGCCACGGCATTGCGCTCGAACTCGGCGAGATACACGTCCAGGCCGTCGAGCGCGCGCTGGCGGATCGCCGCGGCGGCCGAGCGGATTTCCTCGTAATTGCCACCGAGCTCGGCGACCCGGTCCGCGCGCCCGCGCACGAAATTGCCCTGCAGGCGCTTCAGCGCGGCCTGCAGGCTGGCGTTGCGCAGCTTGACGCCGGCGGTCGCCTTGAAATGCATTGACGTTACTTGCATAAACCCAATTTAACCGCCAAGACGCCAAGGCCGCCAAGAAAACCTGACAAAACAATAAGCCTGGAAACCCAGAATCATCACGTCTGTCTTCCAGCGCCCAGTCGCCCGGATTCGGGTCTTGCTGTTGAATCGCCCTTCTTGGCGGCTTGGCGGTTCATTCTGCTTTTCCGGCCAGCACTTCTGCGACGTGCAGCACCTTCGTTTTCATGTCGCCGCGGCGGCGCAGCCGGCCTTCGATGTTGAGCATGCAGCCGAGATCGCCCAGCACCACGGCGTCGGCGCCGCAGGCGGCGATGTTGGCGCACTTGCGCTCGGCGATGTGAGTGGAAATCTCGCCGAACTTGACCGCGAACGCGCCGCCGAAGCCGCAGCAGTTCTCCGCCTCCTCCATCTCCTTCAGGCGCAACCCCTTCACCCTGGCCAGCAGCGCGCGCGGTTGCGACTTCACCCCCAGCTCGCGCAAGCCGGAGCACGAGTCGTGATAAGTGACGGTGCCCTTGAACGACCCCGGCACGTGCTCGAGCCGTGCGACGTTGGCGAGAAAGTCGGACAATTCGTGCACGCGGCCGCAGAGCGCGTTCACGCGCGCGAGCGTGCCGGGATCGTCGCCGAACAGCTCGGGATAGTGAGCGCGGATCATCCCGGCGCAGGAGCCGGACGGCGCCACGACGTAATCACAGTTCTCGAACTCGTGCAGCAGCTTGAGGGCCAGCGCGCGCGCCGTCTCCCGGTCGCCCGCGTTGTAGCCGGGCTGGCCGCAGCAGGTCTGCGCCGCCGGCACGACCACTTCGCAGCCGGCCGCCTCGAGCAGCCGGATCGCGGCGAACCCGATGCGCGGCCGCATCAGGTCGACGAGACAGGTGACGAACAGTCCGATGCGCACTGAAGATGACTGAAGACAGAAAGATAAAGGATGAAGGTTATCCCAAAAGCCCGCCTGGTCGCCCGGGACTATAGGCCGAGATCGCCGCGCAGGCGGGCGAGCGCGCCCGACCAGTCGAGGCCGGCGTCCTGGCGATAGAGCGTGGCGCCGGGATACCAGGGCGAACGCGCGCCGTTCTGCATCCAGCGCCACTCCGGCGGATACTGCACCAGGATGCGCGCGCTGCCGCCGGCGGCGCCGCGCAGGTGAACGCCCGTGGTGCTGACGCCGACCAGTTCGTCCACGGAGGCCAGCAGCGCCAGCAGATCCTCGATATCGTCGTTGGCGCGGGCTGCATCGAATACGTTCCTGCCGCAGGCATTGCGGAACGCCTCGAATTCCGCCGCCGCCGGCTGCTGCTGCACGGACACCACGGTTCCCGGCCAGCTTTTCAAGGCCGCGCCCAGCAGCGCCGGCTCGATGCGCTTGACCTGCAACTGGCTGAACCAGCGCACCTGCCCCGGGTCTCGCTGCAGCTGCCCGCCGCGCCAGTTAACCGCGACGTAAGGCCCGGGCCCGAACGCGGCCAGGGCGGCGCGCCATTGCGTGGCGCGCTCGGGCAGCGGCGAAATGCGCAGCGGCGGCGGCAGGACGTTCCGGCGCGTCGCCTCGGCACACAGCATCGGCAGGTCGGCGAGCAGCACCTTCGGCCCGGCCCACCACGGAACCAGCCCCTGCGCCGGCACCCCGTCGAGTTCCGCGATCCTGCCCGCCACGGCGCGAAATTTCGGCGAAGGATCGTAGACGATGGCCTCGGGCTGCGCGATCTGGCGCAGCAGCGGCAGGTAACGCAGAAAGAAAACCTCGTCGCCGATGCCCTGCTCGGTCAGCACCAGCACCCGCTGGCCGGTCAGCGCGCGGATATCGGTCGCCGGGCCCAGCTTTCCCCGGACCTCGCGCGCCGACGGCCGGGATGCGTAGCACGCCCAGCCCTCCTCGAAAGCGCCCTGGCCCAGCAGCAGCAGCGCCAGCATGAAGCGGGCGTGCAACTGGCCGGGCTGGCGCTCGAGGTAGGCGCGATAGTACGCAATCGCTTCCTCGAAGCGCCCGGCGCCCTCGATCGTCGCGCCCAGGCTGACCGCGAGTTCGGGCGAGTCCGGCGCGAGCTCCAGCGCGCGCCTGAACGCACCCTCGGCACGGTCGTAGCGGCGCGCATACAGGTTGGTGAGCCCCAGCAGCCCCGCCGCGGATGCCGGCTCCAGTCCCGCGGACGCGGCGCGCTCGGCGGCGCGCAGCGCGTCATCCGGCCTGCCCGCGTCGAGCGCGACCAGCGCGTAACTTCTCAGGAGCTGCGCATCGCCCGGCTTTAAGGCGAGCGCCTGGGCGAGCGCCGTCAACGCCGGCTCCGGGCGGTCGAGTTCGGCGAGCACGAGCCCGAGGTTCGCGTGCGCGCCGACGAGCGCGGGCTCCGCGCGCGCTGCGGTCGCGAAGGAGCTGGCGGCGCCTTCGCGGTCGTTCGATGCGGCCTGCGCGAGCCCCAGCTCCAGCCAGGCGTAACCCGGCCGCGGCGCCAGCACGGCACAGCGAGAGAGGACGCCCTTCGCTTCCTCGATCCGCCCGGCGGTGCGCAGGAGAATGCCGAGCCCGAGCATCGCCTCGACCAGGTCGCTGCGCGCGGCAAGCGCCTGGCGATACAGCGCCTCCGCTTCGGGCAGGCGGCCGCCCTCGTGCGCCGCGCAGGCGCGGTCGAGCAGGGATTGCGCGTCGTTGTCCGCCACCCGCCGCGCCTTACCGGTAGAGACCCTGTTTTTCCAGCCAGTCCTGGATCACGCCGGCGACCTGGTCGCTGTTCCGGTCCATCATGATCATGTGTGAATTGCCGCGCATGCCGATCTTCGGCAGGTCGATGACGTCGTAGCGCCCGCCGGCGGCGCGCACCTGCTCGAGGAACTTGACCTGGTTGCCGCGGATCGTCGGCCAGCGCGCATCCTGCTCGATGTAATCGCCGTAAAGAGCCAGCATCGGAACGTTCTTCAGCCGCTCGACCTGCTTCGGGTCGCCCAAGCCGGCCGGCTCCACCATGACCAGTGCTTTCACCTTGTCGGGACGCGCCTGCGCGACTTTCTGGCCGAACTGTCCGGACTGCGAATGGACCAGCACCACGCACGGGCAGACCTTGTCCACCAGCTCGGTATACGCGCGGATGATGGCTTCGTCCGTGGTGGTCCACCGCGGCACGCCCTGCCTGGTGAAATTGTCGTAACCCTCGGCCGGGAACTGGCTGCCCGGCTTCAGCTTCATCTTCGCGGGGTCCCTGTTGTAGGCGCCGGGGCCGTCGCCGATGCGGAAGCGGTTGAACGGATCCTCCTTGGTGAGAAACACCGGCTCGCCCTTGAACACGTCCGGATACATCGCCCAGCCCGAGCGCCCGCGCTCGACCGCGTCGGAGTTGTAGACCGCCCAGCCCTTCTTGATGAAGTAGTTGAGCCAGCCTTCGCGCCCGTCGGGCGTGGTCTCGTAGGTCACGCCCGTGAGCCCGCCGCCGTGCCACATCAGCAGCGGCAGCGCCCCGCGCCGGTTTTGCGGAATAAAGTACTGCACGTACATCTGCTCGACCTGGTAGACGCCGTTGGGATCGACCTTGGCGGGCACGCCGCCCGGCGTGAACACGATCTCCTTCACCGGCTTGCCCGAAATCGTGTGCTCGCGGCCGCCGATGTGGAACGAACCCATCTCCTTCAGCGCGATCGGCGACTGCGCGCAACCCGCGAGCAGCCCTGCGGCCAGCAATGCCCAACCCGTCTTCATCCGCTTCATTGCCCTCTCCCTTCGGTTTGTCGTCATGACCTGATTGTTGTTGTGCCGCCTAGGCCTGCCACGGGCGCAGGAACGCCATGCGGTCCATCGACTGCACCGTCAGCTGCCGCACCATGCGCTTGTGCAGGACGTGCAGCACGACGCGTGACCCGGCCTCCCCGCTCGACCAGAGCCTTTGATAGAACTCGCTCTGGCGCCCGACCGCCTCGCCCCCCACGCCCAGGATGATGTCGCCACGGGCGAGGCCCGCCTGCGCCGCCGGGGATTCGGGCAGCACGCGCGTCACTACCACGTGCCCCTGGATTTCCTCGGAATAGACGCCGAGCCAGGGTCGCGCCGGCTCGCGGCTGTGCCCGGTTGCCAGCAGGTCGTCGAGCATCGGTTTCAACAGGTCGACCGGCACGAACATGTTGCCGGGAAAAGCGGCGCCGGCCTCGAGCGCGTCGCTCACCCACAGCGAACCGATGCCGATCAGCCTGCCGTCGGCGTCGAGCAGCCCTGCGCCGCTGTGCTCGAAACGCGGCGGCGAAGTGAAGATGCCGCCTTCGATCATGTACTCCCACCAGCCGGTAAAACGGCGCCGCGAAACCACGCAGGCGCGCGAAGCGCCGCCGGCGGCGCCGTGCGCGGCCACCAGCACGGTCGAGAGCTCGCGCACGCCGGCCGAGCTGCCCATCTCCAGCGGGCGGCTGTCGATGCCGGCGCGCAGCACGCCGAAGCCCGTGGCGTGGTCGTAACCGATCACGGTCGCGGGATAGACGCGCCCGTCGCCGGCCACGATCAGGATGGAGCCGGCCTCCAGGATGAGGTAGCCGATGGTGAGGATCAGGCCTTTCTCGCCGAACACCACCCCGGTGCCTTCGCGCTCGGCGCCCAGGTTGTCGGCGGTGCGGGCGTTCGGCACCGCCTTGATCGAGAGCTTGACCACCGCGTCCTGCGGAATGCCGTCGTCGCGCAGCGCCGGCACGGCGAGATGCGAAGCGCGCCAGGAGGAAAGCGCGGCGGCGAAGAAGGAGACGGTCACGGGCGGCGGGCGCGCTGCATTCCGATTGAATGGAGATCATTTTGCCCACAGGACTGCGCGCCCGGCAACGGCCCTGTGACTTGCCACGGAACAACCAATGAAAAAGGGGGCATCGCCCCCTTTTTCAACGGATAGTTCCCGCCCGCCTGGTCATCCTGCTCAGGCAGGCGCCCGGTAACGGACGCCGATGATCTCGATCTCGGCTTCGCCGGAAGGGGTAGCCAGCGTCACGATGTCGCCGGAACGCCGCTTCAGCAACACCCGGGCGATGGGCGAGAGCCAGCTGACCTGCCCGCGCTTCACGTCCACCTCGTCCACGCCGACGATGGTGACGGTGCGCTCGTCCTTGCCGCCCCGCACATAGGCATAAGTCACGGTCGCGCCGAAGTAGATCTGGTCGGATTCGCCGCGCTTCGCCGGATCGACCACCTCGGCGTCGTCGAGACGCTTGTTGAGGTAATGGATGCGCCGGTCGATCTCGCGCAGGCGCTTCTTGCCGTAGATGTAGTCCCCGTTCTCGGAGCGGTCGCCGTTGGAGGCGGCCCAGGAGATGGTTTTCACCAGGTCGGGACGCTCGACGTCGTGGAGCTTCAGGAGTTCGGCCTTCAGCCGCGCGTAACCCTGCGGCGTGATGTAGTTTTTGACGTCGTTCGAGGAGCTTTCCGCTGTCGCCGGACCACGACTGCTGCCATTGCCGTTGCGGCCATGGCCGTTACGGCCATTTCCGTTGCCGTTGCGGCCACTCCCGTTGCCATTCCGGGCGCTGCCATTACCGTTGCGGCTGTGACCGTTGCGGCCATTGCCGTTGCGACTGCGTGCCAGTAGTGCTGTCTTTGTCATGATGCGTACCATGCAAATCAAGCGGGGAGCCTCATATTATAGCAAAAACAATGCATTACCGGCTATACCTGTGATGCGGCGCGAAATAGCGGCCCAAAACCGCTATTTTGGGTTGTCGCTGCCGATTTCAGTATATAAAATCGATCGCCAAATCTCGAACAACCCCCTGCCGTGGCACAACAAAAAGCAGCCAAGTCATCGATCCAGGTCATCGAGCGGATGATGAGCCTGCTGGACGCCCTCGCCCGGCATGCCACCCCGGTCAACCTGAAGCAGCTCGCCACCGAAACCCGGCTGCACCCCTCCACGGCGCACCGCATCCTGTCGGTCATGGTGGACAACCGGCTGGTGGACCGCATCGAGCCCGGCACCTACCGGCTCGGCATCCGGCTGCTGGAGCTGGGCAGCCTGGTCAAGTCGCGCATCAGCGTGCGCCAGGAAGCCTTGCCCCACATGCAGCAGCTGCAGCAGGCACTGGGCGAGACCGTCAACCTGTCGGTGCGCCACGACGACGAAGTCGTCTACATCGAGCGCACCTCGGGCAACAATTCGATGATGCGGGTGGTGCAGATCATCGGCGCTCGCGCCCCCCTGCACATCACCGCGGTGGGCAAGCTGTTCCTGGCCGAGGACGGCCCGGACAAGTGCATCGATTACGCGCGACGCACCGGGCTGCCGAAATACACCGACAACACCCTGAGCGACGCCGACACGCTCGCCCGGGAAATCGAGAAAATTCGCCGCCAGGGCTACGCGGTGGACGACGAGGAAGCCGAGAAAGGCGTCTCCTGCATCGGCGCGGGCATCTTCAACGACGAAGGCCGCCTCGTCGCCGGGCTCTCCGTCTCCGCCCCCTCGGACCGCCTCGACAAGAACTGGTCGGCGCAGGTGCGGCAGACCGCCGAGCGCATCTCGCGCGCCATAGGATTCCAGCAGTAACTGCGTGAATCGTGATTCGTGAGTCGTGAGTCGACCCGAAAACCCGAATCACCAATCACCAATCACGAATCACGCCTTTTAGCAGTGCTGGACCAACCCCTCGTCTTCCTCGACCTCGAGACCACCGGCGCCAACGCGGTTTACGACCGCATCACCGAAATCGGCCTGATCGAGGTTGTGCCGGGCGGGCGCGCCACCGAATGGTCCACCCTGGTGAATCCCGGCGTGAGGATCCCGCCGACGATCCAGTCCATCACCGGCATCACCGACGAGATGGTGGCGCTCGCTCCCGCCTTCGCCGAACTCGCGGGACCGCTCTTGGCGCGGCTGGAAGGCAAGCTTCTGATCGCTCACAACGCGCGCTTCGACTACGGTTTTCTCAGGAACGCCTTCCGGCGCGCCGGCCACCGCTACGTGAGCCGGGTGCTGTGCACGGTCAAGCTCTCGCGCAAGCTCTACCCGGGCGAGGCGCGCCACAACCTCGATGCGCTGATGGCGCGGCACGGCGTCGCGTGCGAGGCGCGCCACCGCGCGCTGGGCGACGCGCGGGCGATTTCGCTGTTATTCGGTAAATGGCGGCGCGAACTGGGCGAGGAACGGGTCGCCGCCGCGGTGGCAGCCCTGGTGAAGACGCCGACCGTGCCCGCCGGCCTGCCGGAAGGCGCGCTGGACGACATCCCCGAATCGCCGGGCGTCTATCTTTTCCACGGCGAGAACGACGCCGTGCTGTACGTCGGCAAGAGCATCAACCTCCGCTCGCGCGTGATGGCGCATTTCGCCGGCGACCACCGCGAATCGAAGGACATGAAGATCGCGCAGCAGGTGAAGCGCGTGGACTGGATCGAGACCGCCGGCGAACTGGGCGCGCTGATCGAGGAAGCGCGGCTGGTGAAGGCGCTCGCGCCGGTCTACAACCGCCGGTTGCGCCGCACCGCCGACCTGTGCGCCTGGCACTGGCGCGCCGAGGACCCGGCATCGCCGCCGCGGCTCGTCACGGCGCGCGAACTCGACGAGACCGGGTTCGGCGACCTTCACGGCCTGTTCCGCTCGCGGGCGGCGGCGCTCGAGGAACTGCGCGAGATCGCGGCGGATCACCAGCTCTGCCCGATCGTGCTGGGCCTGGAGAAAGGCCACGGCCCGTGCTTCGCCCACCAGTTGAAGCGCTGCCGCGGCGCCTGCGTCGGCAAGGAAACGCCGGTCGCGCACGGCCTGCGGCTCGGTACAGCGCTCGCCCGGCTGCGGATGCGGCCGTGGCCTTTCAGGGGACGCATCGGGGTGCGCGAAAAGAACGCCGGCGCCCTGATTGTGCTCGACCGCTGGTGCTACCTCGGCACCGCGCGCTCCGAAACCGCCCTGACCGAACTCACCGGCGAACGGCTGCAACCCGTGTTCGACCTCGATACCTACAAGATACTTTCGCGCTTCTTCGCCAGTTCGCGCCGCGATTACCAGGTGGTCGAGCTGGCGGCCTGAGAGGCCGTTGCTCGTTACTCGTTACTCGTTGCCCGTGACCGGTCTCCCGCTGCGCGGGGTTAGAATATCCACGAGCAAGGAGGTGGCCCGAATGATCTCTGCCCGCCAGTTGTTGATTTTCTTCTTCGCAGCCCTGTTTCCGTCCTTCGCGCTGGCGCAGGCCTACCCCGCCAAGCCGCTGCGCATGATCATCCCGTTCCCGCCCGGCGGGCCGACCGACCTCATGGGCCGCCTGGCCGCCGAGCGGCTGTCGAAGGGCCTCGGCGTCGCGGTCACTCCCGACAACCGCGGCGGCGCCGGCGGCAACATCGGCTTCGAGCTGTGCGCCAAGTCGCCGCCCGACGGCTACACCGTGTGCATGATGACCGTGGCGCAGAGCATCTCGCCCGGCATCTACCGCAAGCTGGGCTACGACCTCTCGAAGGACTTCAGCTACATCACGCTGATGGCGTCGCTGCCCAGCATGCTCACCGTGCACCCGAACCTGCCGGTGAAGAACGTGAAGGAACTGGTCGCGCTCGCGAAACGCCAGCCGGGACAACTCATCTACGCCTCCACCGGCAACGGCACCAGCCCGCACATGCTGATGGAGATGTTCAAGTGGATGGCGGGAATCGACATGGTCCACGTGCCGTACAAGGGACAGGCGCAGGCGGTGGTGGACCAGATCTCGGGCCAGGTGCAGCTCGCCTTCAACACCGCGGTCACCGTGCTGCCGCACGTCAAACTCGCCAAGCTGAAGCCGGTCGCCATCTCGACGAAGGAGCGCTTCCCGCCGATGCCCGAGCTGCAGACGGTGGACGAAGGCGGCGTGAAGGACTACGACGGCAGTTCGTGGCAGGGGGTGGTGATGCCGGGCGGCACGCCGCGCGAGATCACCGCCAGGGTCTACCAGGAACTCGCCACGATGCTGAAGTCACCGGAGACGCGCGAGCGCTTCCTCGCGCAGGGCGCGCTCGCCTCCGGCATCACGCCCGAGGAATTCACGGCGTTCGTCCGGCGCGAGGCCGAGAAGTGGGCCAGGGTCGGCAAGGCCGCCAAAGTCCAGGTGGACTGAGGCCGCGCGACGAACGGCGGGCGAGACGTGACGAAACCCGGCAAGCAGGAACTCGAGGCTCGAATCGACCTGGCCGCCGCGCTGCGCTGGGCCGACCGGCTGGCCTTGAGCGAGGGAATCTGCAACCACTTCAGCTTCGAGATTCCCGGTCGCCCCGGCCATTTCCTGATCAACCCGCAGGGCCTGCACTGGTCGGAGGTGACGCCGGGCGACCTCGTCGTGGTGGACGCCGCCGGCCGCATCGTCGAGGGCCGGCACCGCGTCGAACCGACGGCTTTCTTCATCCACGGGGCCATGCACCGCTCGAAACCGTCGGCCCGGTGCGTGCTGCACACCCACATGCCGTACGCCACCGCGTTGACCGTCCTTCACGACGGCCGCCTCGAATGGGCGAGCCAGAACTCGCTCAAGTTCCACGGCCGCGTCGCCTACGACGATCATTACAACGGGCTCGCGCTGGACGAAGCGGAAGGCAACCGCATGTGCGCTCAGGCGCGGGAGGCCGACGTCCTGTTCCTCGCCAACCACGGCGTCATCGTCTGCGGCCCCACGGTGGCGGCCGCCTTCGACGACCTCTACTACCTGGAGCGCGCCTGTATGCTGCAGGTGCTGGCAATGGGCACCGGCAAGCCGCTGCGCATGGTGCCCGAACGCGTCGCCGGGCTGACCGCGCAGCAGATGGCCGGGGACAGCGAGCAGGCGCCTCTGCACTTCGCCGCGGTGAAGCGCATGCTCGATCGCGACCAGCCGGGGTGGTCGCGGATCGACTGAACCGCAGTTACAAGATTCAAGTTACAAGATTCAAGGAGCGGCGCTGGCCGCTTCTACCTTGTATCTTGCCCCTTGTATCTTGTACCCGCCTTTAATGGACGACCATCGGCTGGTTGAGCAGGATGTCGAAGCTGCCGAGAAAATCGTCGACGCGCTCGACCGAGGCGTCCTCGGCCACGGCGGCCTGGAGCGACTCCTTGAACCGGTCCGCGACGTCGCCTTGGAAGAACGTGCCGCGCTGGACGCGCTTGTCCACCAGCTCGTAGCCGTGCTGGCCGGGGTACTCCACCACGTAGTAGTTGTCGCTCGCGTAGATGATGTTCATGCGCGTCTCCGGTTGATGCCCCCTCACTTCCTCTAACGCGCCAGCGCCTGCGGCGCTGACAGCGGCATGGCCGGCGCCCCGTGACGCAATTCACGGAAACCGCCGCCTG
>CAZOQY010000028.1:0-6345 GCA_964581835.1 uncultured Streptomycetaceae bacterium
TGGCGCGCGCGATGCTGAACGATCCCTACTGGCCGATCCACGCGGCCAAGGCGCTGAAGGTAAAGGCGCCGTGGCCGCCGCAGTACGCGAGGGGGGACATCTTTTAAGGCGGAAGGCGGAAGGAGGAAGGCGGAAGGCGGAAGGCGGAAGGAGGAGGGCAGAAGGATGAGAGACAAGGCGAAAGCCGGAAGGCGGGAGGCGGAAGGAAAAATGCCGGACCAATCGCTGGCGCGGCCCTGGCTTTTCTTTCGCTTTTCGCCTTTCGCCTTCCTCCTTGGCTGTGCGCTCGCGGCTGGACTGGCGGGCGCTCAGCCGTACCCGACGAGGCCGATCCGGCTGCTGGTTCCGTTCGCCCCCGGTGGCGGCTCGGACGCGCTGGCGCGCATCGTTACGCCTAAGCTGGCCGATGCGATGGGCCAGACCTGGGTGGTCGACAACCGCGGAGGGGCGGGCGGGAACCTGGCGGCGGAGACCGTCGTCAAGGCAACGCCTGACGGCCACACGGTGTTCCTCGGATTTGCCACGATACTCACGGTCAACCCCGCGCTGTACAAATTGTCGTTCAGCATGGAACGGGACCTGTCGCCGGTGACGTTGCTCGCCACCGCGCAGTACATCCTGGTGCTGCACCCGGGCGTGCCGGCGAATACCGTGAAGGATTTTGTGGCGCTTGCGCGGCAGAAGCCCGGCGCGTTCAATTTTTCATCGGGCGGCGCGGGCACGCCGCTGCATCTGGCCGCCGAGCTCTTCGGCAAGCGGGCCGGCGTGAAGATGGTGCACGTGCCTTACAAGGGCGGCGGCCCGGCCGCCGCGGCGCTGCTGGCGGGCGAGGTGCAGGTGTTGTTCGGCAGTATCGCATCTTCGATGCCGCAGGTGCGGGCCGGCAGGTTGAAGGCGCTCGCCACCACCGGCCTGAAGCGCTCGAGGGTCGCGCCGGAGCTGCCGACGCTCGACGAATCCGGTTTCCCCGGCTTCGACGTCGGCACCTGGTACGCGTTTCTCGTCCCGGCGAAGACGCCGGCATCCATCGTCAAGCGCCTGCGGGACGAGGCGATCAGGACGGTGGCGCTGCCCGACGTGCAGAAAGTAATGGCCGCGCAGGGCCTGGAGGTGGAGACGAGCACGCCGCAGGAACTGGCTGCGCGCATCCGGCGCGAGACTGCGGTGTGGGCCGGCGTCATCAAGGACGCCGGAATCAGGGGCGAGTGATCAGGCACAATCAAAGTTTCCGGTAGAACCGCCATGAATAAAATCTTCGCATCGCCGGAGCAGGCGGTTGCGGACATCGCTGACGGAGCGACGATTGCCATTGCGGGTTTCAGCGTCGGGCACCGGTTTGCGACCAGCCTGATCGTCGCGCTGCGGGACAAGGGCACGAAGGGCCTGACCCTCGTCTGCAACTCGCTGGGCGATCCGGGGGCCACCCGTGGCCAGATACTGGCTGAAAACAGGCAGGTGAAAAAGCTGATCGCGGCGTTCTCGGTCCGGCCGGGAACGCCCACGGCAAGCGAGGAGCAGATCGTCGCCGGGGAGATGGAGGTGGAGCTCGTCCCGCAGGGCATCCTGGTCGAGCGCTGCCGCGCGGGCGGCGCCGGCATACCGGCGTTTTATTCGCCGACCGGCGTCGATACCGATCTCGCAAGGGGAAGGGAGATCCGGGAATTCGGCGGCAGGCCGCACGTTCTCGAGCACGCGATCCGCGTGGACTACGCGTTCCTGCGGGGATACCGGGCGGACCGGCTCGGCAACGTGCAGTTCCGCGGCGGCAGCCAGAACTTCAATCCGAGTTTTGGCAAGGCGGCGCGCGTCGCGATCGTGGAGGTGGATGAGATCGTCGAGCCGGGCGATATTCCGCCTCAACTCGTCGATCTGCCGGGCATATTCGTCACGCGCGTCGTCAAGACCGCGCAGAAATTCGACCTCTGGCGCCGGCCGGAACGGCGCCCCTCCGACAAGCCGAGACTCTACAACGGCAAGCCCGCCCTGACTCGCGCCGGCATCGCGAAGAATGCCGCGCGGCTCGTCAAGGACGGCACTTACGTCAATCTCGGCGTCGGCATACCCACCATGGTGTCGAACTACCTGGTGGGCCGCGACGTTGTTCTCCATGCCGAGAACGGCGTGCTCGGCTACGGCCGGATGGTGTCGGAGGAAGGCGAGATCGATCCGGACGTCTATAACGCCGCGGGCCAGTTCGTGGCGTTGAAACCGGGCGCATCCTTCTTCGACAGCGTCACTTCGTTCGAGATGGCGCGCGGCGGCAGGATCGACACGGTGATCCTGGGCGCGTATGAGGTCGATCAGTCCGGCAGCGTCGCCAACTGGAGCACGGCGGACGCAAAGCGCGGCGGCATCGGCGGGGCCATGGATCTCCTCTCGGGTCAGGGCGATCTCGTCATCGTGATGGAGCATGCCGACAGCAAGGGCCGCCCGAAGCTGCGGAAGCAATGCACCTACCCCCTGACCGGGAAAGGATGCGTCAGCTACGTCGTCACCGATCTGGCGCTGCTGCGGTGGGACGGAAGCGGATTCGTCCTCGATGAGGTGGCGGCAGGCTTCACGCCGCAGGAAGTGATCGCCCTCACCGAAATGCAGATCACCGCCGGGAGCAGCGTGCGCACGATGGAGTGATCAGGTGGCATTGCGCACCGCGCGCCCGCCGTCCACGGTGACGATGGTGCCGCTGATGTAGGAGGCGCGGGCGGAGGCGAGGTAGATCACGGTGTCGGCCACTTCTTCCGGTTGCGCCAGCCGCCCGAGCGGCGGGTTGACGACCAGCTCGCGCCAGCGGCCGGCGTCGCCCAGCTCTTCCTTCGCCTTGCGCTCGAGCCGCTGACGCAGACGGTCGGTTTCGATCTGGCCGGGGTTGACCCCCACGACGCGCACGCCGTAATCCACGCTCTCGCCGCCGAGATTTTTCGTGAACGCCATCAGTGCGGCGTTGCCCGTGCCGCCGGCGATGTAATCCTGGCGCAGGCGCTCGCCGGCGACGCCGATGACGTTGACGATCACGCCGCGGCGGCGCGCGCGCATGTTCCGGTAGATCTCGCGGGTGAGGTTGATGTAGCCGAAGACCTTGAGCTCCCACGACTGGCGCCAGCGCGCCTCGTCGATGTCGAGCAGGTGGCCGGAAGGGATGGAGCCGGCGTTGTTGATGAGCACGTCTACGTCGCCGCAGCGCTGCGCGAGCTGCGTCATGGTGCCGGCGGCGGCAAGGTCGAGCGCATGGCAGCGCACTTCGACCTTGCTGTCCGCGAGTATCTGCTTTTGCGCGGCCTCGAGATCGACGGTGGTGCGCGCCGCGAGATGCAGGTGGCAGCCTTCGCGCGCGAGGCCTTGAGCGATGGCAAGGCCGATGCCGCGCGACGCGCCGGTGACGAGAGCCGTCAGGCCCGACAGTTCAAGATTCATTTGGGAACTCGCTTCGTGGAGTATCGAAACAACGGGGGAGGGTAGCAGCAAACTCCTCATCCCTCATACCTCCGCCCTCATCCCTCGTGCGCGGCTTAAGCCGGGCGGACGCCGCCGCAACTCCAGCAGGACGTGAACTGCCCCTCGATCTGCTCGCCGCATTTCGGGCAGCGCCAGTTCTGGTCACGGAATTCGCGGGCGAAATCGCCCCGCAGAAAAGCCACCAGCAGCGCCTGCGCGCGGTCGTACTGCCGGTCGTCGGAGATCCACACCGAGCACACGTCCACCGGCAGCTCGCCCCAGCCGCCGGTGAGGAATTCGCCGCGCACCACGGCGGCGATCCCGTTCGATTCGAGAAAGCCCCTGACGAGATGCGCCTCCGGCGCGTGCCTGGCCGCGTGGACCTGTTTCATGCGTGGCGTTCGAAGCGCGCTATTTCGCCATTCCCATCTCGGTGAGCAGCGTCTTCGAGACTTCGTAGTCCTTCTTCAGGAAATCCGCGGTTTCCTTCGAGTTCCGGTAACCCCATTCCCAGGAATTGAACTCGAGATACTTTTTCCATTCGGGATGCTGGACCGTTTTCGCAAAGAGATCTTCCCAGTAGGCGACTTGCGCGGACGTGAGGCCTTTCGGCCCCATGAACACGGTCCACCCTCCTATCACGACATCGAAGCCCTGCTCGCGGAAGGTCGGAACGTCGGGCAGCCCGGGGGAGCGTTGCGCGGTGCTCAGCGCGAGGATGCGCATCTTGCCCGCCTTGTGGTGCGGGATGGCGTTGTTGATCGCCTGCGACATGGCGTCGATATGCCCGCCGAGCAGGTTGGTGACCGACTCGGCGCCGCCCCCGAACACCAGTATCTTGAGCCTGGTCGAGTCGATGCCCGCCGACCTGGCGAGCAGCGCCATCGCGAAATGGTTGATCGCGCCGCGCGTGCTGCCGACCGAAATCGAGAGCGATTGCGGGTCCTTCTTCAGCTGGTCCACGAACTCCTTGAGCGTCTTGTGCGGGGACTCGGCGCGCACCGCAAGCCCGACCGGCTCGCTGCCCACGAACGCGAGCGGGGTGAGATCGGTGTGGTTGACGGGGCTTCTGCCGGCGATGTGGTTGGTGACGAGTCCCGCCTGCGCAATGGCGATGGAATGCGGGTCACCGGTCTTCTGGCCGACGTAGGTGTACGCCAGCGAGCCGCCACCTCCCACCTTGTTGGTCACGACCGCATCGAGCATCTTGTTCTCGGTCCAGATCTTGTGCATGACCCGGGCCGATTTGTCGTTGCCGCCCCCGGGGGCGGCGAACACGATCACTTCCACCACGCGTTCGGGTTTCCATTGCGCATGGGCCATCGCAGGGAAGAGCGCCGCCAGCAGGGCGGGTATGAGCAGCTTATTGATCGTTACGAAACCGGATGGCGCATCCGGTTTCGCTCGACGTTCCCCTCTCTCCTCGGGAGAGGGGTTGGGGGTGAGGGTCGGGCGACGTAACAAGGTTACGTAAAGCTCGATAACTGTGTCGCGCATCGGAAACATGTCGTTTGCTCCCAGGTTATGGTGCGGCGGATCGTGCCGCAACTGCTCGAAACGATTAGCAAACTCCATACCACTCAATACCATCGAATACCATCGGTGACCCGGGGGCATTCCCGCCACGGTCCGCCGATTTTGCACCAGATTGTAGCGCCGGGAGTCGGCCTTGGTGCGCCCGGCGCGCCCGGAGGTGCGTGCTAGAATCGCCGCATCCCTCCACGCTGGTTTTATCACCCGTTTCATCCATGCCCGGCAACGACGAGCTGGTATTCCTGAGCGCGGCCGAGCAGGGGCGGCTGATCCGCGACCGCAAGCTCTCGCCGGTGGAACTGGTTCGCGCCTGCCTCGACCGCATCGATCGCTACGACGGCGTGTTGCGCGCCTACATCACCGTCTGCGCGGAGCAGGCGCTGGCGCAGGCGCGGGAGGCGGAACGCGAAATCCTGAGTGGAAACTATCGCGGGCCGTTGCACGGACTGCCGTTCGGCACCAAGGACCAGTTGTGCACCCGCGGCATCCGCACGACGCTCGGCTCCAGGATCATGGCGGAGAACGTGCCTGATTTCGATGCCACGGCGGTCGCGCGCCTGCGGGCGGCCGGCGCGATCCTGGTCGGCAAGGAAAACCTCCACGAGTTCGGCAAGGGCGGCACCAACGTCTTCGCGTACGGCCAGCCGCGCAATCCCTGGAATCCCGAGCGCACGCCTTCGAGTTCGTCGAGCGGCTCCGGCATCGCGCCCGCCGCGGGCTTCAGCTCGGGGTCGCTGGGCGAGGACACCGGGGGGTCGGTGCGCGGGCCGGCGGCGGCCAACGGCGTGGTGGGGTTGCGGCCGACTTTCGGCCGCGTCAGCCGCCACGGCGGGATCATGTATGCCTGGACGGCCGACACCCTGGGGCCGCTTACGCGCACGGTCGAGGACAACGCGTTGTTTCTCGCCGCGGTCGCCGGCTTCGATCCCGACGATCGGTTGACCGGCCGCCAGCCGGTGCCGGATTACGCGGCGGCGTTGACGGCGGATCTCAAGGGCATGCGCCTGGCGGTGGTGAAGGAAATGGCCTGGGCCGACGGCGTGCATCCCGAAGTCCGCGAGGCCTTCGAGCGGGCGCTCGCCGTCCTGCGGGAGCTGGGCGCCGAGGTGAGCGAGATTTCGCTGCCGTGGGCGCACCATGCCATCCCGTTGCAGATGCTGACCTCGGATGCCGACGTGGCATCGATGTACGTGCCGCTGCTGCGCGACCGCTGGGCGGATTTCGACGTCGGCACGCGCACGCGCATGGCGGCGGCCGCGCTGGTGCCGGCCTCGATCTACAGTCGCGCGATGCGCGCGCGCGCGGTCGTGCGCGGCCAGATTCTCGCCCGCTTGCGCATGCCGCCGGAGAGCTGGGCCGGATACTTGGTGGCCGTATCCG
>CAZOQY010000028.1:6355-8546 GCA_964581835.1 uncultured Streptomycetaceae bacterium
GATTCTCGCCGCGCTGGGGCAGTGCGATGCGCTGCTGAGCCCCGCCAGCCTGTTCCCGCCGGCCTCCATCGACGACGCCCGCGAGAAAGTGGAGGCGAAGGGCGACGTCGAGAAGCGCCTGGTGCTCCGGCGCATCTGCACGCATCCGTTCGGCGTTGCCAACGTGCCGGCGCTGGTGCTGCCGATGGGCTTCACGCGCGACGGGCTGCCGCTGGGCTTGCAGATCGCGGGGCGGCCTTATGCCGAGTCGACCGTCTACCGCGCGGGACACGCCTACGAGCGGGCGACGCCCTGGCACACCCGCCATCCCGATCTCGAACGCACGCTCGAGCGGCGATTGCCGCAGCGGGCCGCATAGGGGTTATCCATGGATCTGACGCGAGACCAGGTTCGTGCCATGGCGGCCGCCATCGGCCTGGAGATACCGGAAGCCGATCTCAACAACGTGCTGTTGCGGCTGTCGTCGTCGCTGACGGCCATGGAGAGCATCGAGCGCGAACTGGGTCCCGAGCTCGATCGGGTCGAGCCGGTGCCGCCGGTTCATCCGCACGAGGAATAGGGCATGGCAACCATAAGAATACTGAGCGCCGGCGCGGCGCAGGCCGTCGTCGAGCGCATTTCCACGCCCTGGATGCGGGGTACCGGCCACGAAATGCGGGCCGATTTCAGCGCGGTGGGCGCGATGAAGGCCCGCGTCCTGGCCGGGGAAGCGGTGGATGTCATCGTGCTCACCGCGACCATGATCGACGAGCTGGCTGCCACGGGGCACGTGGTGCCGGGCTCGCGCGTCGATCTCGGCAAGGTCGGCACGGGAGTCGCGGTGCGAACGGGAACGCCCTTGCCGGACGTCTCGAGCGAACGCGTCTTGCGCGGCAACCTGCTCGCGGCCGCGAAGCTGGTCTGTCCCGATCCCGCCACGGCCACGGCCGGCAAGGTGGTCATGCAGGCGCTGGAGCGTCTCGGTCTCGCCGATGCGATGAAGCCGCACCTGCAATTTTTCCCCAACGGCTATGCCGCGATGCAATACCTGGCCGGCAGCCAGGCGCCGTACGAAATGGGCATCACCCAGATTACGGAGATCCTGGCCAATCCGGGTGTAACATACGTGGGGCCGCTGCCCGGCGATCTGCAGGTGAAGACGGTTTACTCGGCCGGGCTGGCGACGCGGGCGGGGCAGCCGTCCGCGGCGCGCGAGTTCATCGCGCGGCTGACCTCGCCCGGCGGGCGCAAGGTGCTGGCGGCAGCGGGCTACGAACTGGATCAATCCTGAAGGCAACGGCGGAGAAACCATGAAGAATCGCATCGTGCACCTGGCGCTGAAAGTCGAGAACCTGGAGAAATCCACCGAGTTCTACGAAAAAGTGTTCGGCTTCCAGGAAGTCGAAACCAAGAAAACGCGCGATCACATCTCGCGCCACATGACCGACGGCAACATCGATTTCACCCTGATGAAGTACGACGAAGGTACGCGTTCCGCCGAGTCGCTGGCGGCCGGCGAGAAACCGTGCATCCACCACTTCGCCGTCGAGGTGGAGGACCTGGAGGCCGCCACGGCGGGCCTGAAGAATTACGGCTGCGAGATCGTCAGCGATCCGGGCGTGATCCCCGTCAAGTTCCGCGCGCCGGACGGCATTGTCGCCGAGCTGGTGCCGGCCAAGCGCTACAAAAAAGCCAAAACGGCCTGAGCGAAACCATCGCTGGCGCGGGGACGGGCCTCCCGCGCGGCTGGTGCATGAGGAGGCAACATCAAGACCGGTGACATCGTTTCCGGCGCGGTACTGGCCGGCCTCGGGGTTTTCATCATCGTCGAGGCGCGGGGCTGGGAGTATCTCGGTTCCGATGGCCCCGGTCCGGGGTTTTTCCCGCTGTGGTACGGCGTGGCGATGGTCGCGCTTTCCGTCCTGCTGATCGCGACGAGTCTCAAGCGCGCGGCAGGCGCGGGAGCCGCCCCCGTTGACTGGCGCGAGAGCGGGCGGGTGGCCGCGTCCTGGGCCGGGCTGGCCTTGTGCGTGGGGCTGCTCAACGTGCTGGGTTTCCTGCTGGCGTTCGGGCTGTTCACGTTCTGCCTGGTGGCCTTGATGTACCGCCGCCCGCTCGGCGTGGCGCTCGCCATCGCCGTATGCATGCCCGCGGGCTTCTACCTCCTGTTCCCGTTCGCGTTGAACGTCGCGCTGCCCGTCGGCAAGCTGGG
>CAZOQY010000028.1:8646-12748 GCA_964581835.1 uncultured Streptomycetaceae bacterium
TCTACCTCCTGTTCCCGTTCGCGTTGAACGTCGCGCTGCCCGTCGGCAAGCTGGGATTCTGACCGGTCATGGAAGTCATCGGCTATCTCTTCCAGGGATTCGCGGTCGCGTTGACGCCGACCAACCTGCTGTGGTGCTTCATCGGCTGCCTGCTCGGGACCATCATCGGCGTGCTGCCCGGCCTGGGGCCGGCCGCGACGATCGCGATGCTGCTGCCGCTCACGTTCAAGATGGAGCCGACGGGCGCGGTCATCATGCTCGCGGGCATCTACTACGGTTCCAAGTACGGCGGCTCGACGACCTCGATCCTGCTGAACGTGCCGGGCGAGTCGGCCTCGGTGGTCACCTGCCTCGACGGCTACCAGATGGCGAAGCAGGGACGCGGCGGGCCGGCGCTGGGGATCGCGGCGATCGCTTCCTTCATCGCCGGCACGGTCGGCGTGATCGGCCTCATGCTGGTCGCGCCGCCGTTGGCGAAGATGGCCCTGTCTTTCAGCTCGCCCGAGTATTTCGCGCTGATGTCCCTGGGCCTCGCGATGGTGGTGCTGCTGGCCGGCAAGTCGCTCATCAAGGCCCTGCTCGCGATGCTGCTCGGCCTGTGGATCGCGGGCATGGGCACGGACCTCTTCACTTCGGAATCGCGTTTCACCTTCGGCAGCATGGAGCTGCTCGACGGGGTCGATTTCGTGGTGGTGGCGATCGGCGTGTTCGCGCTGGGCGAGGTGCTGGGCAACATGGAGGTCCGCGACGGCCCGCAGATGCTGCCGGTCCCCAGGGGGCTGCGCAACCTGCTGCCGACGTGGGCGGAGCTGAAGGCGTGCCGCTTCGCGTTCCTCAACGGCTCGATCGTCGGCTTCCTCATCGGCGTGCTGCCCGGCGCGGGCTCGACCATCGCGTCCTTCATTTCGTACGGCATCGAGAAAGCGGTGTCGAAACACCCCGAGAAATTCGGCACCGGCGTGCCGGAAGGCGTGGCGGCGCCGGAAGGCGCCAACAATTCGGAGACCGGCGGCGCCATGGTGCCGCTGCTGACGCTCGGCATACCCGGCTCCGGCACCACCGCGATCCTGCTCGCCGCTTTCATCCTGTGGGGGCTGCGGCCCGGCCCGCTGATGATCCAGGACAACCCGACCCTTTTCTGGGGGCTGGTGGCGAGCATGTACATCGGCAACGTGATGTTGCTGATACTCAACCTGCCGCTGATCCCGCTGTTCGCGCAGATCCTTCGTCTGCCCGTCTACATCCTCTACCCGGGCATCTTCGGCATCTCCATCGTCGGCGTCTACAGCGTCTCGAGCAGCCTGTTCGACGTCGGCCTGCTCACGTTGTTCGGCCTGATGGGCTACCTGATGCGCCGGCTGGACTATCCCGCGGCGCCGCTCATCCTCGGGCTGGTGCTGGGCGACAGCATGGAGCGCGCGCTGCGGCAGTCACTGATGATGTCGCAGGGCGATCTCTCGATACTCGTGTCTAGACCGATCTCGGCTGCAATGTTATTTTTGGCGGTGTTGATACTGCTGGCGCCGTTGTTCAGGAAGGTCAACGCCTTGCGCATCAAGGCGCTGGAAGAAGGCGGTTGAGGCTGTCCATAAACCCAAGGAGGAGTCCGACATGAAGCTACGCTCAGTTTGCCTGTTGCTGGCTGCGACCCTGCCTGCGCTGGCTGCCGGCCCGGCAGCGGCGCAATTCAAGCCCTCGCGGGCGATCGAATTCGTCACCCACACCGGCCCCGGCGGCGGCGGCGACGTGTTTGCGCGCGGCATCGCGGCGGCGATGGAAAAGGAGAAGCTGATCCCGGTGCGCATGCAGGTCGCCAACAAGACCGGCGGCGGCGGCTTGACCGCGATGGCCTACATGGCGGAAAAGAAGGGCGATACCCACACCATCGCCGTCTTCACCGGCCTCTGGTACACCAACCCGATCATGCGCAAGGAGGCGAAGTTCTCGATGAAGGACCTGACGCCGGTCGTGCGGCTGGTGATCGAGCCCGCCATGCTGGTGGTCAAGGCCGATTCGCCGCACAAGACGCTGAAAGACTTCATCGACGCCGCGAAGGCTGCGCCGGGCCAGATGAAGTGGTCGGGAGGCTCCCTCGGCAGCCGTGACTGGGTGGTGCGGCAATTGCTGATGAAGAACACCGGCGCCAACTGGGCGTTCATCTCGTTCCCGGGCGGCGGCGAGCGCATCGCGGCCGTGCTGGGCGGCCACGTCAACATGATGCTGATCGAACCGCAGGAGGCGGGCGAGCACATCCGCGCCGGCAACCTGCGCGTCGTGGCGCAGGTCGCGGACAAGCGTCTGGCCGCGTTCCCCGACGTGCCGACCATCCAGGAGGCGGGCTTCGCCATTCCGAACGTGCCGCAGGTGCGTGGCATCGTCGCGCCGCCTGAAGTGCCGGCCGAGGTCGTCGCCTACTGGGAGGACGTCTTCGCCCGCTTCATCAAGACCCCGAGCTGGAGGAAATACCTCGAGGACAATCTGTTCGACGACGGCTTCATGCGCAGCGCCGAGCTCGCCAAATTCGGCGACCAGCAGGCGGATTTCACGCGCAACACGCTGAAGGAGGCGGGGATCCCGACCTTCCGTTGAACGTGAACGCCCCGTTGCCGGCAGAGTCCGTTGCCGAAACCATCGCGAGCCGGGTAGCGGCGCTCAGGGCCGATGCGCTGCCGGCGCCGGTGCGCGCCCGCGCCGAGGAATTGCTGATCGACGTGGTCGGGTTGTGCGTCGCCGCGCGCCGCCTCGATTACATCCGGTCGTTGCTGGGCGCGGTGGACGCCGGCGGGCCCTGTACGGCGATCGGTCATGCGTCCGGCTACGGCCCGGAGGACGCCGCACTCTTGAACGGCACGGCGATCCACGGCGAGGATTTCGACGACACCTTCGAGGGCGGCCCGGTTCACTCCAGCGCGGTGGTGATTCCCGCCGTGCTCGCGGCGTGCGAGCGCTTCGGGCGCGACGGGCGCGCGGCGCTGGAAGGCATCGTCGCCGGCATCGAGGTGACGTGCCGGTTGTCCATGGTGCTCCCCAAGGCGATACACAAGGCCGGCTTCCATCCCACCAGCGTGCTCGGCACGATCGGCGGCACGCTCGCGGTGTCGAAGGCGCTGGGTCTCAGCCACAAGCAGACGGTGGATGCGCTCGGCAACGCGGGCAGCCTGGCGAGCGGGATCATCGAGTACCTGGCGGAAGGCGCGTGGACCAAGCGCCTGCACCCGGGCTGGGCGGCGAAAGCGGCGATCGCTTCCGCGCGGATCGGGAGCAGCGGTTTTCTCGGGCCGCGCACGATGATGGAGGGCATCCACGGCCTGTTCAACGGCTTCGCGCGGTCGCAGCAGGGAAATTTCGAGGTGCTGACGGGCGATTTCGGCCGCAAGTGGTTCATGCAGGACATCACGTTCAAGCCGTACGCGACCGGCACCATGAACCAGCCCTATATCGATTGCGCGCTGCGGCTGCGCAGGCACGGCGTGAAGGCGGAAGACGTGAAGGACGTCCTGTGCGAAACGGCGGAGGGCTACGTACACCGGCTGTGGGACCCGTTGCCGTCCAAGCACCGGCCAGCGACCGCGTACGGGGCCAAGTTCAGCGCGCCGTTCAACATCGCCGTGGCGTTCGTGACGGGGGAGGCGGGCCTCGCGGCGTTCACCGAAGAGAAGGTCCGGGACGAGCGCATCCTCGCGCTTTCGTCCAAGGTGCGCTACGTGGTGGATCCGAACAACCCCTATCCGAAGGCCTACACCGGCCACGTGCGCATGACGTTGAAGGACGGGCGCGTGATCGAGGAGCGCCAGCCGCACATACGCGGCGGCTCGCACGAGCCGCTGACGCGCGCGGAGATCGAGGCCAAGTTCCGCGGTAACTGCGAATACGGCGGCTGGAGCAAGGCCCAGTCCGACCGTTTCCTCGCGTCCGTCCCGAAATTTTTCGACAGCCCGATCGACCTGAAATCGTTGCGCGGCTGAGTTCCGCCGGCCGTCAGCCGCCACGCCAGTCAGTGCCGATCACGCCATTCCATTTCGGCCCGGGCGCCCTGGTCAAGGCGGTGGCGCCGCGGCACTTCAGCTTCACGGTGTTCGCGTTCTCGCAGGGCCTGATCGAC
>CAZOQY010000028.1:12848-18001 GCA_964581835.1 uncultured Streptomycetaceae bacterium
GGCGCCGCGGCACTTCAGCTTCACGGTGTTCGCGTTCTCGCAGGGCCTGATCGACCTGGAGCCCATCGGCTTCTTCCTGTTCACCGGCGACCCGGTGCACCCGTACCTGCACACGTATCTCGGCGCGACGCTCGTGTTCCTCGCGAGCTGGTGGGCGGGGCGGCCGGTCTGCGAGTGGGCGCTGCGCGCCTGGAATGCCTGGTTGAGCCCGGCGCAGACACGCTGGCTGGGGCAGGAACCCCGGATATCCGTTCGGTCGGCCGGCATCGGCGCCTTCATCGGCGCCTACAGCCACGTCGCGATCGACAGCATCATGCACGGCGACATGATGCCGTTCGCGCCGTTCTCGGCGGCCACCCCGTGGCTGCTCGTCGTGTCGGTGGAAACGCTGCAGTGGCTGTGCCTGCTGGCGGGTATCATCGGCATGGCCGGCCTGGTTTTCGTGCGCTGGCGGGAGCTGAAGCGTTCCTCATGATGATGGCGTCCCCGGTTTCTTCCGCCGTGCTGTCGGAACTTGCGCCGTCCGGACGGCTGCGCGCGGGCATCAACTACGGCAACGTCGTCCTCGCGGCCAGGGACCCGGCCAGCGGTGAATTGAGCGGCGTGCACGTCGATCTTGCCCGGGAGCTGGGCCGCCGCCTCGGCGTGCCGGTCGAATTGCAGGGGCGTGCCGCCGCCGGCGCGCTGGTGGAGGAACTGAAGGCCGGCACGCTTGACCTGGCCTTGCTGTCGTTCGAGCCTTCCCGCGCGGAGGAGATCGCGTACTCGCCCGCCTACCTGGAGGTCGACGCGACGTATCTCGTGCCGCCCGGGTCGCCGATGCGCACGGCTGACGATGTGGACCGGGACGGGGCGCGTATCGTCGTTGCCGCCCATGGCGTCTACGAGTTCTACCTGAAGCGGCACCTGAAGCGCGCGCAGCTCGTCAGCGCGCCCAGCACCCACGCCGCATTCGGTCTGTTCGCCGCGGAGAAACTGGACGCCCTGGTCGGGCTGCGGCCGCGGCTCGTGGAAGATTCCGGCATGATGCCCGGGTCGCGGATCGTGGAGGGGCGCTTCATGCTGGTGGAACAGGCCATTGCCAGCCGCCGGGGACGCGAAGCCGGGGCGCGGTTCGTGCGCGAGTTCGTCCGGGATGCCGGGGTCTCCGGGCTGCTCGCCCGCCTCCTCGAGACGAACCGGGTGCGCGGCGTGACGGTCGCGCCGATGAAAGAATGACCATGCGATCCACCATGATGGAGTTCCCGCTCACGCTCGCGCACATCTTCGAGCGCGCCGGGCGGCTGTTCCCCGAATCCGAAATCGTTTCGCGGATGCCGGACAAGTCCCTGCACCGCTACCGCTACGCGGATTTCCACCTGCGCGCGCAGGCGCTGGTCACGGCCCTGAGGAAGCTCGGCGTGAAGCGCGGCGACCGCGTCGCGACGCTCATGTGGAACCACCACGTCCACCTCGAGGCGTATTTCGCGGTTCCCTGCATGGGCGCGGTGCTGCACACGCTCAACCTGAGGCTCGGTCCGGACGACATCGCCTATATCGCCAATCATGCGGGCGACCGCGTGCTGATCGTGGACGACGTGCTGCTGCCGCTCTACGACAAAATTCGCGCGAGCACGAATTTTGAAAAGATAATTGTCGTTCCATTTTCAGGATCCTCCGTGCCAGCGGGATACGAGAACTATGAAACGCTCATGTCGCGGGGCAGGGCGGTACGGCTGCCGAAACTGAAGGAGGAGGATCCTGCGGGCATGTGCTATACCTCGGGCACGACCGGGCGGCCCAAGGGCGTGGTGTACACCCACCGCGCGCTGGTGCTGCATTCGCTCGCCTGCGCGCTGCCCGACGTGATGGCCATGAGCAACCACGATGCGGTCACACCCGTGGTGCCCATGTTCCACGTCAACGCGTGGGGCATTCCGTTCACCGCGGTCATGGTCGGCGCGAAGCTGGTCTTTCCCGGCCCGCATCTCGACGCGGTCAATCTGCTCGACCTCTATCAATCCGAGCGGGTGACGCTGACCGCCGGCGTGCCGACGATCTGGGCGGGGATATTGCAGGCGCTCGACCGGGAACCGTCGCGCTGGAAGCTCGCAGCCGGCATGCGCATGGTGGTGGGCGGGGCGGCCGCGCCGGAATCCATGATCCGCGCGTTCGACCGCCACGGCCTGAAGGTGATCCACGGCTGGGGCATGACCGAAACCACGCCGGCGGCCGCGGTGAATTATCAGAAGAATGAGGTGAAAAGCCTGGGCGCCGACGAACAGTACGCGCTGCGGGCGAAGCAGGGCGTGCCGTTGCCCTTCGTCGAGGTGCGCGTGATGGCCGGGTCGCGCGAGGTGCCGTGGGACGGCCGGACCATGGGCGAACTGGAGGTGCGTGGTCCATGGATCGCGGCGGGTTATCACGATCTCGAGTCGGAATCCGACAAGTGGAGCGAGGACGGCTGGTTTCGCACCGGCGACGTCGTCACCATCGACGCGCGCGGCTACATCAAGATCACCGACCGCATCAAGGACCTGGTCAAGTCGGGCGGCGAGTGGATCAGCTCGGTGGACCTGGAGAACGCGCTGGCGGGACACCCGAAAGTGGCCGAGGCCGCGGTGATCGCGGTGCCGGATGTGAAGTGGGGCGAGCGGCCGCTGGCGGTGGTGGTGCTGAAGCCGGACCAGCAGGCGACGCAGGAGGAACTGCGCGATTTCCTGGCGCCGAAGTTCGCCAAATTCTGGTTGCCGGACGTGTTTGCCTTCGTGGGCGAGATTCCCCGCACCTCGACCGGGAAGATGATGAAGGCGAAGCTGCGCGAGCAGTTTGCCAGCAGCGCGACTGCGGAAAAACAGTAGCGAGTAACGAGTAACGAATAACGGAGAAACCATGGATCTGGGGTTGAAGGGCAAGCTCGCGCTGGTGACGGGCTCGACGCTGGGCATCGGCCGGGCGATCGCGGAGGCGCTCCTGGCGGAAGGCGCCCGGGTGATCGTGAACGGGCGCAAGGACAAGGCGGTCGGGGAAGCCGTGGCGGCGCTGTCGCAGCGCGGCGAGGCACACGGTGTCGCGGCCGACCTGATGACGGCTGAAGGCGCGCGGAAGGTTGTCGATGCCGCGGCAAAGGTCGGGACGGTGGATATCCTCGTCAACAACGTCGGCTTCTTCGAGGTCAGGCCGTTCGCGGAAGTATCGGACCGGGACTGGACCGACATGTTCGAGCTGAACGTGATGAGCGGCGTGCGGCTGACGCGCGCGCTGTTTCCCGGCATGCTCGATCGCAACTGGGGGCGCGTGGTGTTCATCGCCAGCGAACAGAGCGTCAAGCCCAATCCCGACATGCTGCATTACGCGATGTCGAAGACTGCCCAGGTCGCGATCGCCCGCGGCCTGGCGGAGCTGACGAAAGGCACCGGGGTGACCGTCAACAGCGTCCTGGTCGCGCCGACCTGGTCGGAGGGGGTGGAACTCTTTCTGGAAAAGATGGCGCCCGCGGCCGGCAAGACGGTCGGGGAGATGCGCACCGCCTACTTCGCGGGGCCCGGCGCCACGTCGTTGCTGCAGCGGTGGGCGACGCCGGAAGAGATCGCGGCGCAAGTGGTTTTTCTGTGCTCGCAGCGCGCTTCGGCCGTCAACGGCGCGGCGCAGCGCGTGGACGGCGGGATTGTGCGATCATTGTTCTGACGAGTGACGGGAGATGGATGATGACTGAAAAGTCGCTGCAGATAGACATCGTTTCCGACGTGGTTTGACCCTGGTGCTTCATCGGGAAACGCAAGCTGGAGAAGGCGCTGAGCCTCTACCGCGAGCGGCATCCCGATGGACCCGAGCCGGCCGTGCGCTGGCTTCCGTTCCAGTTGAACCCGGACCTGCCCGAGGGCGGCATACCGCGCGAAGATTACGTCGCGCGCAAGTTCGGCACGCGCGGCAAGGGCGTCAACGAGCGCGTCGTCATGGCGGGTCGCCAGCTGGGCGTCAGCTTCGATTACGACAAGATGACGGTGCAGCCCAACACGCTGAACGCGCACCGGCTGATGCTGTTCGCGGAGCGTCACGACAGGCAGGATGAACTGTCGGAGCAGCTGTTCCGCGCCCACTTCACCGAGGGCGCCAACCTGACCAGCCGGGAAACGCTGGCGGACATAGCCGCCCGCGCGGGGCTCGACCGCCAGGCGGCCGCGGATTTCCTCGCGAGCGACGAGGACCGGGACGCCATCGCGCGGGCCGACGTCGAGGCCCGCAGCGCCGGCATCGGCGGCGTGCCGTTCTTCATTTTCAACCGCAAGATCGGCGTCTCCGGCGCGCAGGAGCCCGACACGCTGGTGCAGGCGATGGAGCAGGCACTCAACGCACCCTGAGTTTCATGGCCGATTCCCGCGTCTATCGCAACGCGTTGCCGCTCGGCTCGATGCTGCAGGAGTACCGGCTGGACGCCGTGCTCGGCGCGGGCGGCTTCGGCATGACCTACCTCGGCTGGGACGTCAATCTCGAGAAACACGTCGCGATCAAGGAATACCTGCCGATCGAATTGTCGGTGCGCGCGCTCGACGGCAGCGTGGTGCCGATCACCAGCGATTGCGAGCACGACTACAAGTGGGGGCTCGACCGCTTCATCCTGGAGGCGCGCACGCTGGCAAAATTCAGCCATCCCCACATCGTGCGGGCGATGCGTTTCTTCGAGACGAACGCGACCGGCTACATGGTGATGGAGTACGAGAAGGGCGAGCCGCTCAACGATCTTCTCAGGCGCGAGCAGCCGAACGAGCCGAAGCTGAAGGAAATGTTGATGCCCCTGCTCGACGGGCTGCAGGCCGTGCACGCGGCGGGTTTTCTCCATCGCGACATCAAGCCCGGCAACATCTTCCTGCGCGATAACGGCAGCCCGGTGCTGATCGACTTCGGCGCCGCCCGCCACGCGATAGGCGGCGCGACCAGGAGCCTGACCTCGGTGCTCACGCCGGGGTATGCGCCGCTCGAACAGTATTCGAGCGACGGCCACCAGGGGCCGTGGTCCGACATCTACGCGATGGGCGGGGTGCTTTACCGGGCGCTTACCAACGACAATCCGCCCGACGCGGTGAGCCGCATGAAGAACGACGCGGTGCCGGCGAAACTCTCCGGCGCAGTCGGCCGGGCGAGCGCGCCGTTCCTGCGCGCGGTGGAGTGGGCCC
>CAZOQY010000029.1:0-5757 GCA_964581835.1 uncultured Streptomycetaceae bacterium
GGGGCGCCGGCGGTGTCGCCAGCTTCGGCATCCAGGTCGCGAAGCACATCGGCGCGCGCGTCATCACCACGGCGAGCGCGGCCAACCACGACTACGTGCGCAAGCTCGGCGCCGACCAGGTCATCGACTACAACAAGGAAGACGTCACCAGGGTCGTGTCCGGGGTGGACGCGGTGTTCGACACCGTCGGCGGCTCAACCGTCGCCGGCTCGTTCGCCGTGCTGCGGCCGGGCGGTCGCGCCGCGTTCATCGGTTCGGGGCCCCAGGCGCCCGCGTCGCCGCGCGCCGACGTGACGTCGTTGCGTCCCAACGTCGGGCGCGACCGCGCGCACCTCGAGCGCATTGTTGAACTGGTCACGAAGGGCGCAGTGCGCCTGCCGGAGATCAAGATCTACACGCTGCAGCAGGCCGCCGACGCCCATCGCGTGAGCGAGGGGAGGCACCTGAGAGGAAAACTCGTCTTCAAAGTGCGCTAGGCGAGGCCGCGCGCACTTTGCACGAGCTTTCCTCGAAGGCGAAAGTCGAAAGGCGGAAGAGAAAGGGCGGATTGCCGCAGTGCGGGAGACGCATCACCCGTTACCCATTACCCATTTCCGCCGAAAGGCCTACACTGGCGCAAGTCGTTCATAGTCAACCTGGGA
Organism: uncultured Streptomycetaceae bacterium; assembly: GCA_964581835.1. GTDB lineage: Bacteria > Pseudomonadota > Gammaproteobacteria > Burkholderiales > SG8-41 > SG8-41. The sequence goes on from CAZOQY010000029.1 coordinate 642, forward strand.
GGGGGGATTTCATGAAGCGTGCAACAATTCTGTTCCTGGTTCCGGTTCTGTCTTTCTTCGCGTCGAGCGCCGCCGCGGCCGATCCCGCGGCCAGCTATCCCAACCGGCCGATCCGCTTCATCACGCCGTTCGTGGCCGGGGGGCCGAGCGACACGTTGTCCCGGCTGCTCGGCCAGAAACTGTCCGAGAGCTGGAACCAGACCGTCGTCATCGACAACCGCGGCAGCGCCGGCGGCATCATCGGCTTCGATCTCGGCGCCAAGTCGATCCCGGATGGTTACACCCTGCTGCTCGCCAACGGCGCGGGGCTTACCATCAACCCGCACGTGTACCTCAAGCTGCCGTACGAGGTGAAGGAATTCCAGCCCATCACGCAGATCAGCTCCGGCGGCTACTTCATGGTGGTGCCGATGTCGCTCCCGGCCAAGACCGTTAAGGAATACATCGCCCTCGCCAGGGCCAAGCCGGGGGTTCTCAATTTCGCGGCGACCGGCACCAACAATCTGCTGGCGGCGGAGCAGTTGAACTTCATGGCCGGCATCAAGGCGACGGCCGTGAACTACAAGGGCACCGGGCAGGCGGTCACCGCGGTGATCAGTGGCGAAGTGCAATCGTTCATCATGAGCCCGCTGATCGCCGTGCCGCAGATCAAGGGCGGCAAGCTGCGGGCGATCGGCTTTACGGGTCCCAAGCGCAGCACCGCGCTCCCGGACGTGCCGACCATCGGCGAGACGGTGCCCGGCTATGAAAACATCACCTGGCACAGCGTGGTAGTCGCCGCGAAGACGCCCAGGCCGATTGTCGCCAAGCTGTCCAGGGAGCTCATCCGCATCATCAAGCTGCCGGAGGTGCAGGAGCGCCTCAACTCGCAGGGCCTCGATGCCGTGGGCTCGACGCCGGAAGAACTCGCCGCCCTGATCAGGAACGAGCTCGTCATGTACGGCAAGCTGGTCAAGCAGATCGGCCTCAAGCCGCAGTAAGGTAAGGCGAGAGGCGAAAAGGGAGGGACTCATGAAAATGAGAGTCGGTTTGTTGCGCGCCGGCGTGACGGCGCTTCTCGTCCTGGGCGGCGTCGCGGCGGCGCAGGATTTTCCGACCAAGCCGATCCGCATCGTCGTGCCGTTCCCGGCGGGCGGCACCACCGACGTGGTGGCGCGGCTGGTCGCGCAGCGCTTCGCCGAATCCATGAAGCAACCGGTGGTGGTGGACAACCGCGGCGGCGCGGGCGGGGCGCTCGGCGCCGACATCGTCGCCAAGTCCAACCCCGACGGCTACACGCTGCTCATGGCCAACATCACCTTCCCGCTGTCTTCGGTCGCGCAGACGCTGGCGAAGCGTTCGCCGTTCAACGCCGAGACCGATTTCGCGGGCGTCTCGATCGCGGTGTACGTGCCGTTCGTCATCACCGCGCACCCGAGCGTGCCGGCCCGCGACCTGCGCGAGCTGGGCACGCTGCTGCAGAAGAAGAAGCTGCCCTATAACTACGGCTCGACCGGCCCCGGCTCGGTCATGCACGTCATCGGCGAGACGTTCAAGCGCGACGCGAAGGTGGACATGGCACACATCGCGTTCAAGGGCGCCGCGCCGTTGAAGCTCGAGTTGCTGTCCGGTCGCATCCAGGTCGGCGGCGACCAGCTTTCGACTTCGCTCGCCGAGATCCGCGGCGGCCAGTTGAAGACGCTGGCGACCAACGCTTCCAGGCGCATTCCGGCGCTGCCGGACGTGCCCACTGTGCGCGAACAGGGCTTCGCCTCGCTCGAATTCGAAGGCTGGAACGGGCTGCTCGCGCCGGCGAGAACGCCGCGCGCGGTGATCGAGAAGCTCCAGCGCGAGACCGCGGCCGCGGTGCGCCATCCCGACGTGCAGAAACGCTTCAGCGACCTCGGCGCCGAGCCGGTCGGCTCCACTTCCCAGGAACAGATGGCCATGGTGCTGCGGCAGATGAAGCAGTTCACGCCGGTGATCAGGGAAATGAAGCTCGACTGACGGGCACGGCGGTCGGCTACAATCCTCCCATAACAAGGGAGGGGGTCATGACCGCCATTCGCCGCATTCTCTGCAGCACGCTGCCGGCCGCGCTGTTCATCGTGCCGTCGGCTGTCGTTTTCGCGCAAGCCGCCTATCCCGATCGTCCCGTCCGCATCATCGTCGCGTTCCCGCCCGGGGCCTCGACCGACATCGTCGCGCGACTGGTAGCGGCCAGACTGGGCGACGCGCTCGGCCAGAACGTGGTGGTGGAGAACCGCCCCGGCGCCGGCGGCAACATCGGCTCGCAGGCGGCGAAACGCGCCAATCCCGACGGCTATACGCTGCTGATGAACAGCTCCGCGATCGCGGTGAACGTGAGCCTCTATCGCAACCCGGGCTACGTCATCGGCGACTTCGTCCCCGTATTGCAGGGACCGACGACGCCCAACCTCATCTCGGTCCATCCGTCGGTGAAGGCGGGCACGCTGAAGGAACTCATCGCGCTCGCGAGAACGACGCCGATGAGCTACGCGTCCTCCGGCACCGGCACCACGCCCCACCTCGACATGGAGATGATCTTCCGCTCGCTGTCGAAGGTGGACATCACTCACGTGCCGTACGCGCCGGCAACCGCGGTCACCGCCGTGGCGGGCAACCAGGTGCCGGTCGGTTCCACCTCCATGCCGCCCGCGGTGCCGCACCTGCAGGCGGGGCGTGTGAAGCCGATCGCCGTGACGACGATCAGGCGCTCGGCCATCCTGCCCAACGTGCCGACGGTGGCGGAATCCGGTTTCCCCGGGTTCGACGACCACACCTGGTTCTCGTTCTTCGCGCCCGCCGGCACGCCGGCCGCGATCGTCACGCGCCTCAACAAGGAGATCAACCGCATTCTGCAGGAGCCCGACGTGAAGTCGCGGCTCGACGCGCAGTCGCTGGTGTTCGCGCCCAATACGCCGCAGCAGTTCGCCGCCGCGTTGAAGGTCGAGGTCGCCCGCTACGCGCAGATGGTGAAGGAATCCGGCGCGAAAGCGGACTAGAGCGAAGGCGGAAGGCGGAAGGCGAAAGTCGAAAGGCGAAAGGCGAAAGGGAATGGCAGAAAGCCTGTTTGACGAGAAACGACCGCTCGAGATCGCGGACCAGGGCTGTTTCTTCGCCGGCGGCAAGTATGTCGAGTCCGCGGCCGGACGGACGATGCAGGGGCAGATGTACGTGCAGTACCAGGTGCCGGCGAAGCGCCGCTACCCCTGGCCCATCGTCATGATCCACGGCGGCGGGCAGACCGCCGTCAATTTCATCAGCACGCCCGACGGCCGTCGCGGCTGGGCGGATTATTTCCTGGCGAACGGCTACGCCGTGTACCTGGTGGACCAGCCGGCGCGGGGGCGTTCCGGCTATTACCCCGGCTACGGCAAGTCCGCGAGCCGCGCCACGCCGCCGGTCGTCGAGCGCTTCTCGGCGCCGGAGCGGGTCAACAAGTGGCCGCAGGCGGCGCTGCACACCCAGTGGCCGGGCGGCGGCGTGCCGGACGACCCTCACTTCGACCAGTTCTACGCCTCCCAGGTCGCGAGCATGGAGGACATCGCCCAGCTCGAAGGCATGATGCGCGAGGCCGGCGCCGCGCTGCTCGACCGCATCGGCCCGGCGATCCTGTTGACGCATTCCCAGGGCGGGCCGTTCGGCTGGACCATCGCGGACGCACGGCCGAACCTCGTGAAGGGAATACTGGCGATCGAGCCCAACGGCGCCCCGGTCTACGAGGTCAAATTCAAAGGCGCGCCGGACTGGTTCGAGGACGACGTCGTCACGCGCCCGTGGGGCATCACGCGCGGGCCGCTCACGTTCGCGCCGGCGGCGCAGGACGCCTCGGAGATGCGGTTCGCGCGGCAGGAGCGGGCGGACGGCCACGGCCTCATGCGCTGCTGGCTGCAGGCCGGCCCCGCGCGGCAACTGCCGAACCTGAAGGGCATCCCGATCCTGATCGTTACGGCGGAAGCGTCCTATCACGCGCCGTACGACCACTGCACTTCGCAGTTCCTGCGCCAGGCGGGCGTCAATCATGACTTCGTCCGCCTGATCGACGTCGGCATCCGCGGCAACGGGCACATGATGATGCTGGAAAAAAACAACCTCGAGATCGCCGCGTTTCTCCGCCAGTGGGTGGAGAAACGCATCAAGTGACGAGAAACCGATATATGAAGAAGCTGACGAAGACGATCACCTTTCCCCTTTTCTCTTTCCTCTTTTCCCTTGGGATACCCGGCGCGTTCGCACAGGGGTATCCCAACAAGCCGGTGCGCATCCTTGTGCCGGCCGCGCCGGCGGGCGGTCTCGACATCATGGGTCGCACCATCGGCCTGCCGCTATCCGCCCTGTGGGGGCAGACGGTGGTGGTGGACAACCGGCCGGGCGCCGGCGTGATGCTCGGCACGGAAATGGCGTCGAAGGCGACGCCGGACGGCTACACGCTGCTGGTGGTCAACGCCAACCTCGCGCCGAACGCGATCCTGCACGACAAGCTCGCCGTGCTGAAGGGGCTCACCGCGATCATCAAGATCGCCGACCTGCCCAACGCGCTGGCGGTACCGGCGTCTTCGACCGCCGGCTCGATGAAGGAACTGGTGGCGCAGGTGAAGTCCTCGAAGATGACCTACGGCTCGGCCGGCCCCGGCACGGTCGGCAATCTCCTGGGGGAAATGCTGAAACTCGCGATCGGCACGCCGGAACTCGTGCACGTGCCGTACAAGGGCGGCAATCCCGTCATGGTCGCGCTGGTGGGCGGGCAGGTGTCGATGGGCTTCGTGAGCCTCGCTTCCACCATGGCTCACTTCAAGGCGGGGCGGATCAAGGTGCTGGCGGTGAGCAGCGGCAGGCGCTCGCGCCTCGCGCCGGACATCCCGACCATCGGCGAGACGGTGAAGGGGGTCGAGCTGGAGAGCTGGGTCGGGCTGCTGGCGCCGGCGGGAACCCCGGCGGCGATCATCAGGACGGTGAACGCGGCGGTGACGAAGGCGGTCGCCGAGCCGGATACGGCCAGGCGCCTGGTGGACCAGGGCTACGACGTGCAGCCCGGCACGCCGGAGGCGTTCAACAGGCTGATCCAGTCCGATGTCGCACAGTACTCGCGCATCATTCGGGATGCGAAGATACA
>CAZOQY010000029.1:5857-17676 GCA_964581835.1 uncultured Streptomycetaceae bacterium
TCGCTTCGTTCGCGGGGACGAAGGACGAGCGGCTGCGCTTCGTCATCGCGCGGCTGGTGACGCATCTCCATGCGTTCGCGAAGGACGCGAAGCTGACGCATGCCGAGTGGAAGGCGGCGATCGATTTTCTCTACGCCGCCGGGAAGATCTCGAACGAGAACCGCAACGAGTTCATGCTCGCTTCCGACGTCATGGGCCTGTCGGCGCTGGTGGACCTGCTGAACCAGCCGACGGGCGCGACCGAGGGCAGCGAACTGGGGCCGTTCTACGCGGAAGGCTCGCCGTTGCTGCCGGTCGGCGCCGACCTGGTCAAGGGCAACGAGGGCGAGCGCGTGCTGGTGCGCGGGCGCGTGCTCGACACCGCCGGCAAGCCGATCGCCGGCGCCTTGCTCGATTTCTGGCAGGCGGCGGCCAATGGCCTCTATCCGGAGCAGGACAAGCGCCAGGATCCGAACAACCTGCGTTTCCGCATGAAGACCGACGGGGAGGGGCGCTACGCCTTCGCCACCATCAAGCCGGCGCCCTACACGGTGCCGTACGACGGCCCGGTCGGCGATCTCCTGCGCGCCGGCGGGCGCGAGGCGTGGCGCCCGGCGCATTTCCATTTCATCGTGTCGGCCGCGGGCCACGTTCCGGTCGTCACCGAGCTGTTCTCGGAGGGCGACGCCTACATCGAGCGCGACGCGGTGTTCGGCGTGCGCGAGTCGCTGGTGGTGCGCTACGTCCGGCGCGAATCCGCCGCGGACGCCACGCCGTGGAAGATCGCGGCGCCGTTCTACACGGTGGATTTCGACTTTCGTCTGGCCCGCGCCTGACGGCGCGAGCCAAGGATAAAATTTCCCCATATTCTTTGATTTTTCCTTTCGTCCGCTAGAATGATCGGATGAAAGGAAAAATCCAACCGCGCTGCGACGTCGTGCTGCTGGTGGACGTCGAAACCGGGGAATACGGCCGCGACGGGCGCTTCATTCCCGAGGACGACGACGTCGAGGAGAAAGTGCTGCGCGCGCTGCGCCGGCGCTACCGGCGCGTCGAGGTGGTGCCGTACACGCGCGACCGCGAGGCCACCGCGCGCTGGTTGAGCCGCCTGGATCCCCGCATCGTCTTCAATCTCACCGAGTGGCTGGACGGCGACCGCCGCCAGGACGCGGCGATCGCGAAGTTCCTCGACGGCCTCGATCTGCGTTACACCGGCCCCGGGCCTGAGGGATTGCGCCGCGCGCGCGACAAGGCGCTCTCCAGGCGACTCGTGGCGCGGGCGGGTGTGCCGGTGCCGGGGCGGGCGAGCGCCGGCCGTGACGCAATCGTGAAGCCGCGTTATGGCGACGCATCGGAAGGCATCAGCAACCGTTCCGTCGCGCGCGGCGACGCGGTGCGCGCACGGGCGGCAGCGCTGCGCAAGCGGCTGGGCCAGCCGGTGGTGTGCGAGGCGTTCATTCCCGGCCGCGACCTCTACGTCGGGCTGCTCGGCAACGGGCCGCGGATGCTGCCGCCGGTGGAGCTGGTGACGCGCAGTCGCGACCGCGCCGCACCGAAATTCGCGACTTACCGGGTCAAGAACGACCCGCGCTACCGCGCGAAGTGGGGGATGCATTACCGCCTGGCGCGGCTCGACGCGCCGACGCGGCGCCGGCTGGAGCAGGCCAGCCGGCGGGTATTCCACGCGCTCAAGCTGCGCGACTACGCCCGGCTCGATTTCCGTCTGGCGGACGACGGGCGGTTTTATTTCATCGAGGCCAATCCCAACCCCGACCTCGATCCGTACGCGCTGAACCGAAACGGCTGTTTCGCCGGCGTGCCCTACGACCGCCTGCTCGAGACCATCGTCGAGAGCGCGCGACGCCGGAAGCGCAAATAGACAGGATTAAGATTTTGACGGATTTTCGGGACGCGCCCGCCGGGCTGTTCAGCAGTCGTCGTCGCCGGCCGCTTCCACCGAGACCGCGAAGCGCACGAGTTCGGCGACGTTGCGCACGCCCAGCTTGGACATGATGCGCGACTTGTGGACTTCCACGGTGCGCGCGCTGATTCCCAGCGCCTTTGCGATCTCTTTCGCGTGCAAACCCCGTGCCGCCTGGTCGAGCACTTCCCGCTCGCGCGCGGTGAGCACGGCCAGTTTTTCCGATTCGCTTCGCCGCGCGTCCGCGCGCCGCGTGCGCTTCGCCTCGAGCGCGAACGCCGTGTTGATCGCCGCCAGCAGCTGGGAATGGTCGAAGGGCTTTTCCAGGAAATCCACCGCCTGCGCCTGGAATGCCTTGCGCGCGGTCGGGACGTCGCCATGGGCGGTGATGATGATGACCGGCAGCCTGCTGTCGCGCGCGCGCAGCGCCGCCTGCAGCTCGATGCCGCTCGAACCCGGCAGCCTCAGGTCGGCGATGACGCAGCCGCTCCAGTCGTCCCGGTATGCCGCCAGGAACGCCTCGGCGTCCGCATAGAGGGCGACCCGGTAGCCGTCCAGCCCGAGCATGAGCGCGAGCGAATCGCGAACCGACGGGTCGTCGTCGACGATGTATACGGTCAGGTGTTCAGGCATGGCAGGACCAGGTGAAATTCGCCGTGCCCGGCGGCAATCGCATCCAGCGTGCCGCCGTGCGCTTCCGCGATGGCGCGGCTGACCGCGAGACCGAGACCCATCCCGGTGGGCTTCCCCGACACGAAGGGCTCGAACAGTCCGCCGCGGGCGGCGGGCGCGATGCCCGGGCCGTTGTCGGAGACGATCACGCGCACGCGGCCCTCGTCGGGTCGCGCCACGACCGTGATGCGGCCCCGGGCGACGCCCGCGGTGGCGATCGATTCCACCGCGTTGGAAAGCAGGTTTCTCAGGACCACTTCCACCTGGAGACGGTCGATGTAGAGCGCCGGCAGGGTGCCGCCGCCGGCGTCGACACTGAGCTCGATGTCGTGATCGCGGGCAAGCTGCGTGCCGATGCGGCGCGCGGATGAAAGCAGGTCATCCACCGCGACGGTCTCCAGGCGGGTCGAGCCGCTCCTGAAGAAATCCCGCATGCGGCGCACGACGTCGGCGGCCCGCTGTCCCTCGGTCACCATCTTGCCGATGGTGTCGCGCAGTTCCGCCGGCGGGTTCGTGCTGGCGCCGAGCAGCATTTCGGCCGCGCGCCCGTAGTTCGCGAGGGCGGTGAGGGGTTGGTTCACCTCGTGCGCGATGGCCCCCGCCATTTCGCCCGCGGCGGCCAGGCGCAGGGATTGCCGGAGGCTCTCTGCCGCGCGCTCGCGCTCGTCGAGCATCATCCCGAGGTACAGGCCGGTCAGGGTGAGGGCCGCGACCAGCGCCTGGAGTTCCACGACGGGAAACGAGGACGGCGGGCGCGTGTGGATTCCCAGCACCACGCCGATCTGCACCATCGCGATCGCCACGACCGTTCCGCTGATACCGGTGCGGGCGGAAATCCAGATGAGGGGCAGGAACAGCAGGTAGAAATGGTCGGACGGGTCGCCGGCGAGTCCCTCGAAGATGAGCCAGAGCGTCGCGCCCAGGATGGCGATCTGCGCCGCGAACTCCGGCCGGCGCAGGAGCGAGAGCAGGCTGGCGCGACGCTCCGGATTGGCGACCGCCAGCAGGAGGGGGGCGGTCACCAGGATGCCGACCGCATCGCCGATCCAGAACCTCAGCCACGAATCGAGCGCATCGCGCGTTCCCACGATCGATGCCGCGTGCAGCGCGCCGACGAAGAGAAGGCCGATCGCCGCGCTTGCCACGATGGTGATGGACACGAAGATCGTGAGCTGGCGCGTCGAGTGCAGGACGCTGCCCGTCAGCAGCCGTCGCAGCAGCCAGGCAATCGCCGCGTATCCCGTGCTGAGGACCGTCGCGGTTACCAGCGTCATGAAGTGCCCCCCCGGCGAGCCATGCACGACGACGTCGGCGGTGGCGATGGTCGCCAGCACCGCCGGCGCATGGCTGGGCCCGGCCAGCATCATCCAGACGATAGCGAGCGCGGGCTGGGGGTTCCATGGCGTGATGTTGAACGGCCCGATCGGGTCGATGTAGCTCGCCCAGTCGAGCGCGATGTAACAGGGCGCGAAGACCAGAGCATCGCGCAAATAGCGGAGAAAGGACATGAGTAAAAGCCCGTACGTGCTGTTCGGTCTGTTCGCGGGCGGGCGAACTGAATATTGTGCACCAACATGCTCGAGCAAGTCATCAGCCGCCTCGGCGAAATTGTCGACTTCCGTATCTGGTCGGAATGGTTCGCCCAGCTCGACCGGCCTTTCATTTTCCTTCTGTCGCTGCCCTTCGTCGTCGCGGTCGTCGGGTTGTGGGCCGCCTGCCGGGACAAGGAGCAGGACGGGGAGTAGCAGGGATGCGCATTGCGGCACTCGTCGTCACGCTGTTTGCCTTCTGGCTGCTGCTGTCGGGCATCTATACGCCTTTCCTCGTGCTCTCCGGACTGGGCGCATCGATCGCGGTCGCCGCGCTCGCCTGGCGCATGGGCGTTGCCGACCCCGAGGGCCACCCGATCCAGTGGTCGCCCGGCATTGCCGCGTACTGGCCCTGGCTCATCAAGGAGATCGCCTGCTCCGGGTGGCAGGTGACGCGCATCATCCTCGATCCGCGCCTGCCGATCAGCCCGGTGCTCGCGCGCTTCACGCCGTCGCAGAGAAGCATCGTCGGGCTGGTGACCCATGCGAACTCGATCACGCTGACGCCCGGCACGATCACGGTAGAGGCCGGGCGCGAGAGTTTCCTCGTGCATTCGCTGACGCGCGCCGGCGCCGAGGGGCTGGAGAACAGCGAGATGGACCGGCGGGTGAGCCGCCTGGAGGGGCCGGGCTAGTGTTCTCCGCCGCCATCATCGCCCTGCTCGTCACGGTGGTGCTCGCGCTCGCGCGCGCGATTCGCGGGCCGACGGTGTTCGACCGGCTGCTGGCGACCAACACCGCCGGCACCGTCGCCGTGCTGCTGCTCTCCACGATCGGCTTCCTCGGCGGGCGGCCGGAGTTTCTCGACCTGGCGATCGTCTACGGCCTGTTGAACGTCGTGGGAACGATCGCGGTGCTCAAGTTCTTCCGCTACGGGAACCTCGGCGAATGAGCGCCGCGCTCGATGTCGCGAGCTGGATCCTGCTGGTTTGCGGCGGGCTGTTCTGCATCGTCGGCGGCATCGGCCTGCTGCGCATGCCGGACTTCTACACGCGCCTGCACGCGGCGAGCGTGACCGACACGCTCGGCGTCGGCCTGATCCTGCTCGGGCTGATCCTGCAGGCGGGCTGGACGCTGGTCGCGGCCAAGCTGGTCGTCATCGGCCTGCTCATCTTCTTCACCAGCCCGGCGGCGACGCACGCGCTGGCCCGGGCGGCGCTCGGTCGCGGCCTCGAGCCGCTGCTGGACAAGGGAGAATCGCCATCGAAGCGCTGATCATCAACGTGCTGCTCGCCGCCATGGCGGTGACCGTGGTCGCCATGGCGCTGCAGCGCAATCTTTTCGGGGTTGTGGTGCTGTTCGGCATCTACAGCTTCCTGATGGCGACGGTGCTGGTTGCCCTCGACGCGGTGGACGTCGCGATGACCGAGGCGGCCGTGGGCGCCGGCGTCTCGACCGTGCTGCTGCTCGCCGCCCTGTATCTCACGGGCGGCACGGAGGCCAAGCCCCTTCGCCGGCCGCTCGTTCCGCTCGCGCTGTCGATCGCGGTCGGGGGCGTGCTCGCCTACGGCATGCAGGGCCTGCCGGCGTTCTCGGACCCGCAGGCGCCGATTCATTCGCACGTGGCGCCGCGTTACCTCAAGGATGGGCCGAAGGAAACCGGCGCGCCGAACGTGGTGACCGCGGTGCTCGCCAGCTACCGCGGCTACGACACGCTGGGCGAGACGGCGGTGGTCTTCACGGCCGGGGTGGGCGTGATCCTGCTGCTCCGGCGCCGCGCAAAGAAGGGCAAATGAAGGACGACATCATCCTGCGCGTCATCGCGAAGCTGCTGATGCCATTCATGCTGATCTTCGCCCTCTACGTGCAGTTTCACGGCGATTTCGGCCCGGGCGGCGGCTTCCAGGCCGGCGTGATCGCGGCGGCGGCCATCGTCTTCTACTCGATCATCTTCGGCCTGCCAGCCGGGCAGCGGCTCGCGCCCGACCGGCTGGTGGAGAAGATGCTGGCGGCGGGCGTGCTGCTCTACGCCTCGGTCGGCCTCGCCGGCATCGCTCTCGGCGGCAACTACCTCGATTACTTCGTGCTCGACGCCGACACGGTGACGGGCCAGTTGCGCGGCATCTTCTGGGTCGAGGCCGGTGTCGCCCTCACGGTCTGTGGCGTGATGCTCAAGCTCTTCTACATGTTCGCCGGGCGCAGTCGCGAAGCGGAGGAGGGGTGAGCACGATCGCCGGCCACTTCAGCTACTGGATCACCATTTTTCTGATGGTGGCGGGGCTGTACATACTCGTCGCCCGCACCAACCTGCTGAAGAAGCTGATCGGGCTCGCCATCCTGCAGACCTCGGTTTACCTGCTGTATATCGCCCCCGGCAAGCTGATCGGCGGCACGGCGCCGATCGTGGCCGCGGGCTTCGACCGCTACTCGAATCCGCTGCCCCACGTCCTGATCCTCACGGCCATCGTCGTCGGCGTGGCGACGCTCGCGCTGGGTCTCGCGCTGGTCGTGCGCATACGCGAGGCGTACGGCAGCATCGAAGAGGACGACATCCTCGAACAGGAAGACTGATGGTGGAACATCTGCCCGCGCTGCAGGTGGTTCTGCCGCTCATTGCCGCGCCGTTGATCGTGCTCGCGCGCAGCCGCGGTTTCGCGTGGGTCGTCACCACGGTGGTGAGCTACGCCTGCCTCGTGATCGCCGTGCTGCTCGCCACGCGCGTCGCGGGCAACGGCGCGATCTCCTATGCCATCGGCAACTGGCCGCCGCCGTGGGGGATCGAGTACCGCGTCGACGCGTTGAGCGCTTTCCTGCTGGTCCTGGTGACGCTCACCGCCTCGTTCGTGGCGCCGTACGCGCACCGCAGTCTCGCCGCGGAAGTGCCGTCGGAGCGCCGCTACCTGGTGTACGCGATGTTCTGCCTGTGCCTCGCCGGGCTGCTCGGCATCACGATTACCGGCGACGCCTTCAACCTGTTCGTGTTCCTCGAGATATCGTCGCTCGCGATGTACGTGCTGATCGGGCTCGGCACGCGCCGCAAGGCCCTGGTCGCCGCCTACCAGTACATGCTCATGGGCACCGTGGGCGCCACGTTCTACGTCATCGGGGTCGGCTTGCTCTACCTCATGACGGGCACGCTAAACATGGCGGACCTGGCGGAGCGGCTGCGGACGGTGGAGGACTTGCGGCCGGTGCTCGCCGCGCTCGCCTTCATCACCGTCGGCATCGGGTTGAAGCTCGCGCTCTTCCCGCTGCACCAGTGGCTGCCGAACGCCTACGCTTACGCGCCGTCCATGGTCACGGCGTTCATTGCCGCCACGGCCACCAAGGTGTCGGTCTACGTGCTGTTGCGCTTCTACTTCGGCGTGTTCGACCCGTCGGTCCTGTTCGAGCGGCTGCCCACGCGGGAAATATTCCTCGCGCTTTCGGTCGCCGCGATGCTCTCGGCGTCGATGGTGGCGCTGTTCGAGCGGGACGTGAAACGCCTTTTCGCCTATTCGAGCGTGGCGCAGATCGGCTACGTCACGCTCGGCATCGGGCTTGCGAACGAGGCGAGCCTCACCGGGTCGATCAGCCACCTGCTCAATCACGGCATCACCAAGGGGGCGATCTTCGTGCTGCTCGGGGCGGTCGTGCTGCGCAGTGGCGCCTCGCACGTGACGATGGAGAGCCTGGCGGGGCTGGGCAGGCGCATGCCGCTGACGGCCCTCGGCCTGGTGATCGCGGGCCTCTCCCTGATCGGCGTTCCCGGCACCGCCGGGTTCATCAGCAAGTGGTACCTGATCGTCGGCGCGCTCGACCGCGGGATGTGGTGGGTTGCCGCCGTGATCGTCGTAACCTCGATCATTGCCGTTGCCTACGTATGGCGCGTGGTGGAGGCGGCTTATCTCCGCCCGGCGCCGGATGCCGCGCCGGCGCCCGGCGAGGCGCCCGCCGGCATGCTCGCCGCGGCGCTGGGCATGGTCATCCTGTGCGTGTATTTCGGGCTCGAAACCTCGTTCAGCATCGGCGGCGCGCGCGAGGCGGCGCAACTGCTGCTGGGGGTCGCGCGATGAGCGGCGAGCAGTTGATCGCGGCGATCCTGCTCGTGCCGGCGGCCGGCGCGGTGCTGATCGCGGCCGCCGGGCGCTGGCCGAACCTGCGCGAGGCGGCCACGCTCGCGACTTCGCTGGCGCTGTTCGCCGCGGCCCTCGCGCTGCTCCCCGGCGTGCTGGCGGGAGAGCGGCCGCAGCTCTTCGTGCTCGAGATGTTTCCCGGCATCGCCATCGGCTTTCGCGTCGAGCCGCTGGGCATGCTGTTCGCGCTGGTGGCCTCCGGGCTGTGGATCGTCAATTCGGTCTACTCGATCGGCTACATGCGCGGGAATCACGAGCCGCGCCAGACGCGCTTTTACGTCTGTTTCGCGCTCGCGCTGGTCGCGACGATGGGCGTGGCCCTGGCGTCGAACCTGCTGACGCTGTTCCTGTTCTACGAGATGCTGACGCTCGTCACCTGGCCGCTGGTCGTGCACCACGGCGACGACAAGGCCCGCTCGGGCGGACGCGTCTACCTGGGCCTGCTCATCGGCACCTCGATGGGGCTGCTGCTGCCGGCGATCGTCGCCACCTGGGCGCTGGCGGGCACGCTCGAGTTCGCCCCCGGCGGCATACTGCGTGACGCCGGACTCTCGGGCGCCGCGCTGGGCGGGCTGCTGGCGCTCTACCTGTTCGGGATCGGCAAGGCGGCCCTGATGCCGTTTCACCGCTGGCTGCCCGCGGCGATGGTCGCGCCGACGCCGGTCTCCGCGCTGCTGCACGCGGTGGCGGTGGTGAAGGCGGGCGTGTTCAGCGTGGTGAAGGTGGTGGTTTACGTGTTCGGCGCGGACCCTCTCGCCGCCGCCGGCAGCGCCGACTGGCTCGTGCCGGTCGCCGGGTTCACCATCATCGCGGCGTCCGTCGTCGCGCTGTTCGCGGACAATCTCAAGCGGCGGCTCGCGTATTCCACGGTCGGGCAGCTCGCCTACGTCGTGATGGCGGCGGCGATCCTGGTCCCGGTGTCGCTCGCGGGCGCGGCCCTGCACATAGCGGCGCACGCCTTCGGCAAGATCACCCTGTTTTTCGCCGCCGGCGCGATCTACACCGCGGCCCACAAGACCGAGGTGAGCCAGCTCGACGGCATCGGCCGGCGCATGCCCTGGACGATGGGGGCGTTCGCCATCGGCGCGCTGTCCATGATCGGGCTGCCGCCGGCCGTCGGCTTCGTGAGCAAGTGGTACATGCTGTCCGGCGCGATGCAGGCCGGGGAGTGGCTGGCCGTCGCCGTGATCGCGGCGAGCACGTTGCTGACGGCGGGCTATTTTTTGCCGATCGTCTACCGGGCGTTCTTCCGCCCGCCGCCGGACGCGGATCACGCGCCCCACGGCGAAGCGCCGCTACCCCGTGGCGAAGCCCCTCTCCCTATGGTGCTGGCGTTGTGCGCCACCGCGCTCGCCACCGTGCTGCTGTTCTTCCTGCCGGAAGTGCCGCTCGCGCTTGCCCGCGGCATGATCGAGGGGGGCGCGCCATGAGCCGCGGCCACTGGCTGGACGAGCCGCGCAACGTGCGCCTGCTGTGGCGCGGTTTCCTTGCCGTGCTGGCGCTGACAGTGCTGGCCGAGTTCGCCGTCACTCTCCATCCGCACTTCGGCGTGGACAGCCTGTTCGGCTTCCATGCGCTCTACGGATTTCTCGCCTGCCTGGCGATGATCGTCGTCGCCAAGGCGCTCGGCGTTCTGCTCAAGCGTCCCGACCGTTACTACGAGGATCGCAACGAGGATCGCGATGAAGGATCGCAACGAGGATCGCGATGAAGGATCGCGATGAGGAGCCGCGATGAATGAGTGGCTGGCACATCCGGGCCTGGTGCTGATCGGCGGCGCGCTGGTGCTGCCGTGGCTGCGCGGGGCCGCGCGCGCCGCGGCGGTCCTCGCCATTCCCGCGCTCGCGCTTTACCTGGCGTGGCAACTGCCGGATGGTGTGCTGTGGCAGGGGCGCTTTCTCGACTACGCAATCGCGCCGCTCGTCGTGGACAATCTCTCGCGTCTGTTCGCGGTGATCTTCTGCCTGATGGCGCTGGGTGGCGGCCTGTTCACCCTGCGCCAGGAGAGCCGGCTGGAGCTGCCGGCGGCCTTCCTCTATGCCGGCTCGGCCACCGGCGTGGCGCTGGCCGGCGACCTCGTCACCGTCTTCGTCTTCTGGGAACTGATGGCGATCGGCTCGACCCTGGTGCTGTGGAGCGCGGCAACGCCCGGCGCCTACCGCGCCAGCCTGCGCTACCTGATGATCCACCTGCTGGGAGGCGTGATCCTGTTCGCGGGCGTTGCCGGCCACGTGATGCAGGCCGGCGACGCCGCGTTCGTCCGCATGGCGCTCGACACGCCCGCGCACTGGCTGATTCTCGCAGGTTTCCTCATCAATGCCGGCGCGCCGCCGCTGTCGGCCTGGCTGCCGGACGCCTATCCCGAGGCCTCCTGGAGCGGCACGGTGTTCCTGTCGGCCTTTACCACGAAAACGGCGGTGTACGTGCTGATTCGCGGCTTTCCCGGCACGGAACTGCTCGTCTACCTCGGGCTGTTCATGATTTTCTACGGCATCGTCTACGCGCTGCTCGAGAACGACATGCGGCGCATCCTCGCGTACTCGATCGTGAACCAGGTGGGCTTCATGGTGACGGGCATCGGCATCGGCACCGAGATGGCGCTGAACGGCGCGGCCGCGCACGCGTTCACCCACATCATCTACAAGGCGCTGCTGTTGATGTCCGCGGGATCGGTGCTGTACATGACCGGCCGCCGCAAGTGCTCGGAACTGGGCGGCCTGTTCCACAGCATGCCGGTGGCGACGGTCTGCGGCACGATCGGCGCGCTCGCCATCTCCTCTTTTCCCTTCACTTCCGGCTTCGTTTCCAAGTCGATGATCTCGCAGGCGGCGGCCGACGGCCACCTGCTGGCGGTGTGGATGCTGCTCGCGGCGGCCTCCGCCGGTGTGTTCCTGCACGCGGGCATCAAGTTCCCGTGGTTCGTCTTCTTCCAGAAGGACTCCGGGCTGCGGCCCGCCGACCCGCCCGCCAGCATGCGGTGGGCGATGGTCCTGTTCGCCTTCCTGTGCATCGCGATCGGCCTGTGGCCGCAGCCGCTGTACGCATTGCTTCCGTACCCGGTGGATTACGTGCCGTACACCGCCGCGCACGTCGTCACGCAGCTGCAACTGCTGCTGTTCTCGGGGCTGGCATTCTTCGTGATGCTGCCGTACCTCAGGCGCACGCTGACCATCACGCTGGACACCGACTGGTTCTATCGCGACCTGGCGCGACGGGTGTTCGGCGTGCTGCTGCGCAACTGGAATGCCGTGCTGCGGCGCGCCGGGCAGGCCGGCGCGCTGGTTGCCGGGCGCGTGGCGGGGGAGTTGCGGCGCCAGAACGGGCCGCACGGCAGGCTAGGCCGGTCGAGTCCCACCGCCGAGATGGCGATGTGGGTGATGCTCATGCTGGCCGCCTGTCTCGTGCTTTATTACGCCTAGCGGCGGCGGGCCTGCTTCGGAAAAGGGGTCAGGACCCTTTTCCGTTAAAAAGTTTAAATCAAATCAACAAGTAAGATGTTAGAAAAGGGTCCTGACCCCTTTTCGGGGGCTCGACTGCGGATCCGCTTCGCGCTTTCAGCCGCGCTGCGTCGCGCTGATGCTCGGGTAGCTCCCGGAGCAGGGT
>CAZOQY010000030.1:0-1492 GCA_964581835.1 uncultured Streptomycetaceae bacterium
ACCCCCTCGTTGGGCAGGCGCTGGAACTCGAAAGCCAGTTCCGGGTTGCCGACGTTCATCGTGATCTTGACGGGGGATTTCGGCATGCTCGAGAGCGAAAGATCGATGACCTCGGCCTCGAGCACGCCGCGATAGACGAACCCGGTGTCGCCCTCGGCGCAGGAAACCGTGACGGGACGGCCGTCCTTCAGCACTTGCGTGGCGTCGCCGCAGCCGACCACGGCCGGGATGCCCAGCTCGCGCGCGATGATGGCGGCATGGCAGGTGCGGCCGCCGCGGTTGGTGACGATGGCCGCGGCGCGCTTCATGACCGGCTCCCAGTCGGGATCGGTCATGTCCGTGACCAGCACCTCGCCGTCACGGACGCTCGACATCTCGGCGGCGCTCTTGACCACCCGCACGGAGCCGCTGCCGATCTTCTGGCCGATCGCCCGGCCCGTCGCCAGCACCTCGGAACGCTGCTTCAGGCGGTAACGGCGCAGCGTGTCGACCTTCTCGCCCGCTTTCACCGTTTCCGGCCGCGCCTGCAGCACGTAGAGCTTGCCGTCGACACCGTCCTTGCCCCATTCGATGTCCATCGGGCGGCCGTAATGGCCCTCGATGATCATGGCGTAGCGGGCCAGTTCCTCGACCTCCGCGTCGGTGATGGAAAAGCGTCGACGATCCGCGTCCGGAACGTTGATGGTCCTGACCGGCTGCTGTGCCTGGCGGTCGTCGGCGTATACCATCTTGACCGCTTTCGACCCGAGCCCCCTGCGCAGTATCGCCGGCCGGCCCTCGCGCAGCCCGTGCTTGTAGACGTAGAACTCGTCGGGATTGACCTGCCCCTGCACGACCGTCTCGCCCAGGCCGTAGGCCGAAGTGATGAACACGACCCGATCGAAGCCGGACTCGGTGTCCATGGTGAACATCACCCCGCTCGCGCCGAGGTCGCTGCGCACCATGCGCTGCACCCCGGCGGACAGGGCCACGTCCTGGTGCGCGTAACCCTTGTGCACGCGATAGGAGATCGCCCGGTCGTTGTAGAGCGAGGCGAAGACGTGCTTCATCGCTGTGTAAAGGTTGTCGAGCCCGCGCACGTTGAGGAAGGTTTCCTGCTGGCCGGCGAAGGAGGCGTCCGGCAAGTCCTCCGCCGTGGCGGAGGAGCGCACCGCGAACGAGGCGCCCGCGCCGGCACTGTCGGCCAGCCTGCCGTAGGCTTGCGCGACCTCGTCGTGGAGCCGTCCCGGGAACGCCTGGGCCACGATCCAGCCGCGAATCTCCCGCCCCGCCTCCGCGAGCGCGTTCACGTCGTCGACGTTCAACCGGCCCAGACGCTCCGCGATGCGCTTGTCGAGCCCGCCCTGCGCCAGGAACTCGCGGGCGAATCCGCTGCCGCGAGGCTCGGCCGAGACGAAGTCCACGGGAATACCCTCGCGGGCGAGGGCCTCGGCTGTGCCCGGCCCGATGGCGCCGCAGCGGCGCCGCTCGAAGGCCGCGGCCGGAGACAGCC
>CAZOQY010000030.1:1502-2983 GCA_964581835.1 uncultured Streptomycetaceae bacterium
GCTGGCTGATCATTTCGCCGAGCGAGGCGTTCTTGCCGCCGACGCGGCCAACGTCGTTCATGCGCAGCGCGGCGAGGTCGATTACCAGGGAGGTCATGCCGATCCTTGCGGGGTGTGGTAATTTGCAGAACTGGAAAGCGCGTCATTTTACCGTAACCCGCCCCACTCGCCGAGATGGCAGACCCCAAACGCACGGCTTTTTTCGTCTCTGACCGCACCGGTATCACCGCCGAGATGCTGGGCCACAGCCTGCTCACCCAGTTCGACGGCGTGCGCTTCAACGAGATCACCCTGCCGTTCGTGGATTCGGTGGAAAAAGCGCAGGACGTGGTGAGCCAGATCAACCAGCAGGGCGTGATGGACGGCGTGCGTCCGCTCGTGATCAGCACGCTCGCCCGCACCGAAATCGCGCAGGTCATCGGCCAGTCCAAGGCGCTGTTCCTCGATTGCTTCGAGATCTTCATCTCCCCGCTCGAGCGCGAACTCGGGGTGCGGGCTTCCCACGCCATCGGCCGGACCCATAGCGTCTCGGATTTCGTCAACTACCATCACCGCATCGAGTCGGTGAATTACACCCTCTCCCACGACGACGGGGTCACCAACCGCGACCTCAACGACGCGGACATCATCCTGGTGGGGGTTTCGCGCTGCGGCAAGACGCCGACCTGCCTCTACCTCGCCATGCAGTTCGGCATCAGCGCGGCCAATTACCCCCTGATCCCCGAGGATTTCAGCCGCATGCAGCTGCCGACCGCCCTGCGGTCGATGAAAGGCAGGCTCTACGGGCTGACCATCCGGCCCGAGCGGCTGCAGCAGATTCGCAACGAACGCAAGCCGGGGAGCCAGTACGCGACCCTCGCCAACTGCGAGTTCGAGGTGCGCGAGGCCGAGGCGCTGATGCGGCAGGAAGGCATCCCGTTCCTCGACGCCACCAGCAAGTCGGTCGAAGAGCTGGCGACGACGATCCTGCATGAAGCGAAGTTGGTTCGCAGAATCTACTAGGCAGCTTTCGGCTGCGCGGCGTCTTGAATAAACCGGCGTCAACGGATCGCCGAAAGCTGCCTCACTCGTTCAAACAGACAAACTGCTGCCGCCGCGGCGACGTTGATCGACTCGGCCTTGCCCGGCATCGGGATCGAGACCACGCTGTCGGCGGTGGCGAGCAGGTCCGGGCCCAGGCCCGCGCCCTCGTTTCCGAGCAGGAGTGCCAGACTGCCGGTAATGTTCGTGTCGAAGATCGTCCGCTGCGCGCGCGGCGCGGTAGCGATTTTTGTGCCGGGAAATGCCCGCGCGGCGGCCAGCAGGTCCACATCCTCGTAAATGGCAAGCGTAAAATGCGCGCCCATGCCCGCGCGCAATACCCGCGGAGACCAGGCGTGCACCGAGCCGCGCGACAGCAGTACGTGCCGGATGCCCGATGCCGCGCAGGTGCGCAGAATGGAGCCGAGATTGCCCGGGTCCTGCAGGTCTTCCAGCATCAG
>CAZOQY010000030.1:3083-17628 GCA_964581835.1 uncultured Streptomycetaceae bacterium
CGGCCGGCCTGCTTGCGTTCGCGGGACGACTCCACGAGCCGGCGCAGCGCCTTGAAGCGCGGGTTGGCGGACGAGTCGACAGCCTTCTTCGCGTTCATCCGCCCGTCCCGATGCAGGCCCGAACCGGGGCAAAACTGCGGCGGTGCGCTATCGAAACGCCGTGCCTGCGCAGCGCCTCGAGGTGCAGGGCGGTGGGATAGCCCTTGTGACGGTCGAAGCCGTACTGGGGGTACTGGCCGTGCAGAACCCGCATGGCCTCGTCGCGCGCCACCTTCGCCAGTATCGAGGCGGCGGCGATCTCCGCCACGGTTGCGTCTCCCCTCACGATCGCTTCCGCCGGCATGGCGAGCGATGGCCGGTGGAGCCCGTCCACCAGCACCCGTTGCGGCGCGATCGCGAGCGCCTGCACCGCGCGCTGCATGGCCAGCAGGCTGGCTTGCAGGATGTTGATCGAGTCGATTTCCTCGACGCTCGAACTGGCGACCGCCCACGCCCGGGCCCGGTCCTTGATCATCAGCGCCAGCGCCTCGCGCCGGCGTGGCGACAGCTTCTTGGAGTCGTCGATGCCCTCGACCGGATGCGCGGGATCGAGGATCACCGCGGCGGCGTATACCGGTCCGGCCAGGGGGCCGCGCCCCGCCTCGTCGACGCCGCAGACGAGCGTCATGCGGCGGCGCCGTGATTCACGAGAGGCAGCAGCGCGGAGGCGATGAGGCCGGCGCTGTCCTGGCGCAGTTCCCCGGCCATGGCCGCGAAGCGTTGTTCGAGCCGCTCGCGCACGCCCGCGTCGAACATCAGGTTGAGCAGCGCCTGCGAAAGATTCTCCGGGGTGGCTTCTTCCTGCAGGAATTCGGGCGCGACGAACTCCCCGGCGAGGATGTTGGGCAGGCCGACGTATGGCAGATAGCCGCGCCCCTTCATCATCAGCCACGACAGGCTCGCCATGCGGTAGGTGATCACCATCGGGCGCCCGATCAGCGCCGCTTCGAGCGTGGCCGTGCCCGAGGCCGCGAGCACCACGTCCGCGGCCGCCATGGCTTCGTGGGCATGGCCGAACAGCGTCGTCAGGTTCAACTCCCGCGCCTCCCGCCGGTACAGCGCGGTTTCGAACAGGTCGCGCGTGGGCCGATTGACCAGCGGAACGAGGAACTGCGCTTCGGGCAGGGCCGCCGCAATCTGCCTGGCCGTCTCGATGAACAGGTCGGCCATCTGCTCGAGCTCGCTCACGCGGCTTCCCGGCAGCAGCGCGATGATTTTTCCGGCCACCGGCAGGCGCAGCTGCTCGCGCGCGGTGGCGCGGTCCGGCACCTGCGCCAGCATTTCCGCGAAGGGATGGCCGACGTAGGTGACCGGGATGCCGGCCTGCTCGTAGAGCGCCTGCTCGAACGGGAATATCGTCAGCATGCGGGACACCGCTTGCCTGATCCTGCGTATCCGCCCGCCGCGCCAGGCCCAGATCGAGGGACTGACGAAATGCGCTGTCGGGATGCCCGCGGCGCGCAGCCGCGTCTCCAGCCCGAGGTTGAAATCCGGCGCATCCACGCCCACGAACAGTGCGGGCGGTTCGTCGAGATAATGCCTGGCGAGACGGCGTCGAATGCCGGCGATCTCGGGGTAATGGCGCAGCACTTCGACGTAGCCACGCACCGCCAGTTTTTCCATCGGGTACAAAGCATCGAGCCCCGCGGATTGCATGCGCGGCCCGCCGATGCCGGTGAAGCGCGCCTGCGGAAGGCGCGCCTTCAGGGCGCGGATCAGGTGCGCGCCCAGCAGGTCGCCGGAAGCCTCGCCCGCAACCACGCCGATGGTGAGCGGAGCCCTGGACATGGGCGAATCAGCGAATAATGCCGCGGGTCGAGCTCGCCAGGAAATCGAGCAGGACCTGTATATCAGGGCAGGTTTCGACCTGGCGCGAAAGCGCTGCCTTCGCCTGCTCCAGCGTAAGCCCCGAGCGATACAGCGTCTTGTAGGCGCGTTTCAGACCGGTGATGGCGCCGGCCTTGAACCCCCGTCGCTTCAGGCCCTCGGCATTGATGCCGTAAGGCTTGGCGGTGTCGCCCGAGGCCGTGATGAACGGCGGCACGTCCTGCAGCACGACGGAGCCGATCCCGGTGATGCTGTGCGCGCCGATGCGGCAGAACTGGTGCACGCCGGTGTAGCCGCCGAGGATGACGTGATCGCCAACGTGCACGTGTCCCGCGAGTTGCGCGTTGTTGGCGAAAATGGTGTTGTTGCCGACCTGGCAGTCGTGGGCGAGATGCACGTATGCCATGAACCAGTTGCCGTTGCCGACCCGCGTGGCGCCGGCGTCCTGTGCGGTGCCGCAATTGAAGGTGCAGAACTCGCGCACCAGGTTGTCGTCGCCGATCTCGAGGCGCGTCGCTTCGCCCTGGTACTTCTTGTCCTGCGGTATCTCGCCGATCGAGGAAAACTGGAAAAAGCGGTTGCGCGCGCCGATGCGCGTATGCCCGGCGATGACGACGTGAGGCCCGACCCGGGTGCCTGCTGCGATCTCGACGTGCGGACCGACGATCGAGTAAGCCCCGATTTCCACGTCCGGCGCGATTCGCGCGCCGGGGTCGACGATGGCGGTGGGATGGATGCCGGCTGTCACGGTGACGCGATGACGGGGCGCGGCCCGGTCATCCCTCCCCCTTGATCGAACGCACCGTGCACATGATCTCCGATTCGGCTGCCAGGGCCTCGCCCACCCAGGCTTGGGCCGAAAACTTCCAGATGCCGCGGACGTGGCGCGCGATCTCGACCTGCAACCGCAGCGCATCGCCCGGAACCACGGGCTTCTTGAAGCGGGCGTTGTCGATGCCGACGAAAAAATACACCGAATTCTTGTCCGGCTTGGCCCGCTCGCTGTGAAACGTGAGTATGGCCGCGGCCTGCGCCATGCACTCTATGATCAGCACGCCAGGCATCACCGGGTAGTTGGGGAAATGCCCCTGGAAGAACGGCTCGTTGATGGTCACGTTCTTCAACGCGACGATGTTTTTTCCCGGCTCGCAGGACAGCACGCGGTCCACCAGCAGGAACGGGTAGCGGTGCGGCAGGTATTCCAGGATCTGCTTGATGTCCATGCTGCTCACGACTTCCCCCTCTTCGGCCGTCCTTGTTTGTTTTCCAGGCTGCGCACCCGGTCCGCCAGTTCGGCGAGGTGGCGCAACTGCACCGCGTTGCGCAGCCATTGGCCGTGCGGCTCGAACACGTATGCCCCGGTATACGTTCCCGCCTGCTTGATGGATTTCGTGACCAGCGTATAGGTCGAAATCTCGACGTTGTCCGCGATCGTGATGTGCCCGGCGATTCCCGATGCGCCGCCGATCCGGCAATGCCGGCCGATTTTCGCGCTTCCCGCCACGCCGGCGCACGCGGCAATCGCGGTATGGGCGCCGATGCGGACGTTATGCCCGATCTGGATCTGGTTGTCGAGCTTGACGCCCTCCTCGATCACCGTGTCGTCGAGCGCGCCGCGGTCAACCGTGGTGTTGGCGCCGATTTCCACGTCATCGCCGATCACCACGCGACCGATCTGGGGCACTTTCACCCAGCGCCCCTCGTCGATGGCGATGCCGAAACCGTCGGCGCCGATGACGACGCCGGAATGGAGCACCACCCGTTTGCCGATGCGACAGTCGTGGTAGAGGGTCACGTTCGGATAGAGCATCGACCCGGCGCCGACCTCCGTGTCGTCCCCGATCACGCAGCCCGCGCCGATCACGCAGCCCGGGCCGATCTTTGCGCCGCGACCGATTACCGAGTGGGGGCCGATCTCGGCGTCCCGGGCGATGACCGCAGACTCGTCCACCACGGCGCTGGGATGCACGCCCGGCCGCGCCGGGGGCGAAGGATTGAGCAACGCCGATACTCTCGCGAAGTAGGCGTAGGGGTTGCTGCAAACGATGCGGGGCAGCCGGGTGGCATCGCGCGCCGACTCACCCACGATCACCGCGCCGGCCTGCGTTGTCCTCAACTGCGGAAGATAGCGCGCATTGGCGAGGAAAGCGATGCTGCCCGTCGTGGCGTTTTCCAGTGTGGCGACGCGGTTCACCTCGACCGCAGGATCGCCGGCAATTTCGCCTCCGAGGTGTTCCCTGATCTCGCGCAGGCTGTAGGATTTTTTTTCGCTGCGTGTCATGACCGCGAGTCCGGCGATGGGGCGGTTGGCACCGCGCGGCAGACCGCGGCGCGGTCGGCCATGGGCTATTTGCCTTCGGCCAGCGCCTTCAGCACCCTGTCCGTGATGTCGAGCCGCGGATTCCGGTAAACCGCGTCCTGAAGGATCAGATCGTATTTCTCGGCGTCCGCGATCTGCTTGATGACGCGGTTGGCGCGCTCGAGAAGCGCGGAGATTTCCTGGTTGCGGCGCAGGTTGAGATCCTCGCGATACTCGCGCTGCATGCGCTGGTATTCCACGCCCTGGCGGGCAAGTTCCTGTTCCTTCGCCCGGCGCTCGGACTCGCTCATGGTCACCGCATCCTTTTCAATCTGGCCCTGCAGCGCCTTGATCTGGGACTCACGGCGCTGCAACTCCTGCGCGCGCGGCGCGAACTCCTTCTCGAGCTGCTTGCTCGCGCGGTCCGCGGGCGCCGATTCGCGGTGAATGCGCTCCACGTCCACGAAGCCGATCTTGATGTCGGCGGCGCCGGCTGCCGTGAAGATGGAAGCCAGGATCGCGGCGGCCAATGTCGTGCATGTGAAATGCTTCAAAACGGTCTCCTTGCGGTTGACTGGCGCATGGCGCCTGTCGTTCGTCCGGGGCTCAAAACACTCCGCCGATAGTAAACTGAAACGCTTCCTTCTCGTCTCCGGGCTGCGCGCGCATCGCCTTGGCCGCGCTGATCTTGAGCGGCCCCAGCGGCGATATCCATAATAGCGACAATCCCGTAGAAAAGCGCGTTTTGCTCAAGCCGAACTTGTCGTCGACCATGCCGGCGTCCAAAAAAGTGCCCAATCTCACGGAGCGGTCATTTTCGAGCCCCGGAAACGGGAAAAAGAGCTCGGCGTTGCCGACCATCTTGACGCTGCCGCCCCGGGGCTGCCCGCTGCTGTCCCTGGGACCTATCGTAAAAGACTCGTAACCGCGCACCGAATTGACGCCGCCGGTGAAAAAGTTCTTGAAAAATGGCAGGGGCAGGTTGTTATAGCCGTCGCCGTGCCCCAAATCGCCGTTGAGCATGAGGGTCAGGCGACGGCTCAGCGGGAAATAGCGCTGGTACTGGTAAGTCAGCTTGTAGTACTCCAGGTCTCCAACCGGCAGACCCAGTTCCGCGCTGGCCCTTTGCATCGTCCCCTTGGTGGGGTAGATCAGGCTGTCGCGTCCGTCCCGGACCCAGCCCGCCGTCAGGAACAGGTTGCTGTTGCTGGGGCCGAAAGTGTTGACGTAATCCCTGTAGAACTGCGGGCTGTCCGAAAACGTCACGATGTCGACGTTTTCCGCTCCCAGGCCGTACTGGATAGTGTCTATTTCCGTCACCGGCACACCCAGTCGCAGAGCGGCCCCGGCCGTCTTGGTCTCGTAGCGGGCCAGGTTGGCATCCGTGGGGCTCACGACCCGGTAATAGATATCGAAGCCCTGGCTGATGCCATCCACCGTGAAGTAAGGGTCGGTGTAGGACAGCGAGTAGGTCGTATTGATACTGCTGGTGTTGAGTCCCAGCGACACGTGCTTGCCGGTTCCGAAAATGTTCTGCTGCGCGATGGAGCCGGACAGCACCAGCCCCTCGTCGCTGCCGAAACCCGCGCCGAACAGGATCAGCCCGGTGGGTTTTTCCACTACCGAAACGTTGACATCGACCTGGTCGGTGACGCCGGTCACCGCCGGTGTTTCGACGTTGACCTCGGTGAAGTAGCCGAGCCGGTCGACGCGCTGTTTCGACTGCGTGACCCTCTCGGCCGAGAACCAGGCGCCCTCGAGCTGCCGCATCTCCCGGCGCACGACCTCGTCGCGCGTGCGGTTGTTACCGGTGACGTTGACCCGGCGCACGTAAACGCGCCGGCCCGGGTCGATGAAGAAGGTGAAGGAGGCCTGCTGCTTGTCCTTGTCCAGATCCGGAACGGCGTTGACGTTGGCGAAGGCATAACCGTCGTTGCCGAGCCGGTCCGAAATGAGCTTGGTCGACTCGGTCAGGCGTTCGCGCGAGAAGACCTCGCCTGGCTTCATGCGGATCAGCGCGCGCACTTCGGCTTCGGGAATCAGGGGCTCGCCGGCCACCTTGATGTCGGACACCGTGTAACGCTGGCCTTCGGTGATGCCGATCGTGATGTAGATATCCTGCTTGTCGGGCGTGATCGAGACCTGCGTCGAATCGATGGTGAACTCGAGGTAGCCCCGGTTGAGGTAGTACGAACGCAACGACTCGAGGTCGGCCGAAAGTTTCTGGCGGGAATACTGGTCGTGCTTGCTGAACCACGTCATCATGCCGGGCGTGCGCAGCACGAACTGGTCGAGCAGAACGCTTTCGCGGAACACCTTGGCACCGACGATGTTGATCTGGCGGATCTTGGCGATCCGCCCTTCCTCGATGTTGAAGTTGAGGGAAACGCGGTTGCGCTCGAGCGGCGTCACGGTGGTGCTGGAGCTGGCCGCATAGTAGCCACGGCTCAGGTACAGGCGCTTCAGTTCCTGCTCCGCGCGATCGAGCAGCCCGCGGTCGAATATGCGGCCTTCAGCCAGACCGACCTGGCGCAAGCCGGCAAGGATCTGCTCCTTGTTGAACTCGTTCAGGCCGCTGAAATCGATCTGCGCGATGGAGGGCCGCTCCTGCACTACCACGACCAGCACGTCGCCGTCGCGCTCGAGGCTGACGTCACGGAAGAAACCGGTCGCGAAAAGCGCGCGGATCGCCTGCGCCGCGCGCTCGTCGTCGAGGGTGTCGCCGACCTTGACCGGCAGATAGCTGAAGACGGTGCCAGCCTCGGTACGCTGGATGCCTTCTACGCGGATATCCTTGATGACGAAAGGATCGATTGCAGAAGCCGTTGCCGCGTGCAGAGCGAGCAGCAGCCAGACGGCGCGTAACCAGCGCATGAATTCAGCCGTTTACCAGTAGGCGGGTTATGTCGTTGTAGAGGGCGAATGCCATAAGCGTGAACAGCAACGCCATGCCGACGTGCTGTCCGATCTCCATGGCCCGCTCCGAGATCGGACGACCTTTGAAAATCTCGATCGTATAATACATCAAATGGCCGCCATCCAGTAACGGGATCGGCAGCAGATTCAGCACGCCGAGGCTGATGCTGATCAGCGCAAGGAACAGCAGGTACGAAGCCACGCCGTTCTGCGCCGACTGCCCGGCGTAATCGGCGATGGTGATCGGACCGGAAAGATTTTTCAGGGAAATATCGCCGGTTATCATCTTGCCCAGCATTTTCAGGCTGAACACGGAGGTTTCCCAGGTCTTGGCCAGCGCGCGCGTCAGGCTTTCCCACGGGCCGTAACGCACTTCCACGATCAGTCCGGCCCATGTCGACTTGTCGATTCGCGGCGAAGCTCCTATGCGGCCGATCTTCGCGCCACCCTCGCCCACCGCTTCGGGCACAACCCGGATGGCCGGCAGCGTCTTGCCATCGCGCCGCACCTCGAAGAGCAGCGGCGCGCCGGGCCGGCTGCGCACGGTTTTCACCACTTCGTCCCAGGCTGCGATGGGCTGATCGCCGATGGCGAGTATCTCGTCCCCGCTCCTGAGGCCCGCGCGCTGAGCCGCGCCGCCGCTCACCAGTTCGCCCAGCACCGGCGCGAGCCTGGGCTGTTGCCGCGCCAGGCCGAGCACGCGCAGGAAATCGCTGTCGAGGTCCGACGGGCCGAGGCCCGACAGGTCGAGCTTGCGCCAGTCGATGTTGCCTTTTCCGTCGCGCACCTCGATCGTGACGGTGGTTCTCTGCACCGCCCGCTGCAGCAATATCCAGCGCGCATCCTGCCAGGTGGCGACCGCCTCTTCCCCTATTTTCATCAGGGTGTCACCGGCGGAAAAGCCGGCGGCGCGGGCGACGCTACCGGGCGGCGGCTCACCGATCACCGGCACCACGCCCGGCACCCCGTGCATGAACAACCCCCAGTAGAGGGCGATCGCCAGCAGGAAATTGGCCGCGGGACCGGCAACCACGATGGCAAAGCGGCGCCAGACCGACTGGCGGTTGAAGGCGCGCGGCAACTCCTGCGGCGCCACTTCCCCTTCCCGCTCGTCGAGCATCTTCACGTAACCGCCGAGAGGAAACGCCGCGACGACCCATTCGGTCGCATCGCGCCCCAGTCGCCGGGCCCATAGCGGCTTGCCGAAACCGACCGAGAAACGCAACACCTTCACGCCGCAGACGCGCGCCACGGCATAGTGCCCCAGCTCGTGGATTACGATCAGGCAGCCGAGGGCCACCACGAAAGCGATAACGGTGATCAATAATGTCATGGCCGGGGCTTGTTCAGGACGCGGCCGCCTGGCGCAGGGGGCGCGCCCGGCGCAACCAGTCGCCGGCGCACTCACGCGCGATGCCGTCGGCGGCAAGCACGTCGCCGAGGCTGCCGACCGGCCTGGAGGGGATCCCGGCCAGCACGGCCTCGATCAAGGCCGGGATCTGCTGGAAACCCAGCGCGCCGGCAAGAAACTGGGCAACCGCCACCTCGTTGGCGGCGTTCAGCACGGTCGGCGCGGTACCACCCGCCGCGAGCGCTTCATAGGCCAGCCGCAGGCAGGGAAAACGCTGCGTGTCGGGGCGCTCGAAATGCAACGCGCCGACGCGTGCCAGGTCGAGGTATTCCACGCCGGCCGCAATCCGCTCCGGGAAACCCAGTGCGAAAGCGATCGGCGTGCGCATGTCGGGATTGCCGAGCTGCGCCATGACCGAGCCGTCTATGTATTCGACCAGCGAGTGCACCACGCTCTCGGGATGGATCACGACCTCGATGCAGTCGGGGCTGGCATCGAACAGCCAGCGCGCCTCGATCACTTCCAGCCCCTTGTTCATCATGGTCGCCGAGTCTACCGAGATCTTGCGTCCCATCGCCCAGTTGGGATGCGCGCAAGCCTCGTCGGGCGTGACTTGTTCCAGTTGTCGCGGCGTGGCCGAGCGGAACGGCCCGCCCGATGCCGTCAACAGGATGCGCCGCACGCCGGACGCGCCGGGCGCGGCATAGCCGCGCGGCAACGCTTGGAATATCGCGTTATGTTCGCTGTCGATCGGCAGCAGCGTCGCCCCACTCGCGCGTACCGCGTCCATCAGCACAGCGCCCGCCGTAACCAGCGACTCCTTGTTGGCGAGCAACACCTTCTTGCCGGCACGCGCCGCGGCAAGCGTCGGACGCAACCCCGCGATACCCACGATCGCGGCCATGACCGTGTCCACGCCGGGCAGGCTGGCTGCGTCCTCGAGCGCTTGCACGCCGCAGCGTACTTCGCAGTCTAGGCCCGCCTGCGATATCTGGCGCTGCAGTTCACTCGCCGCGGCAGCCTCCAGCACGACGGCGATGCGCGGTTTGAACTCGAAGCATTGCCTGAAGAGGAGGTCCGTGCGGCTGCGCGCGGTCAACGTCACCACTTCGAATTTGTCCCGGTGGCGCGCCACGACGTCGAGCGTGCTGACCCCGACGCTGCCCGTCGAGCCCAGTATGGTCAGTCTTTGCTTGTGCGCCATCGCCGCCTGTCTACCCCGTCTGTCTACCCGCCGCGTACCAATGGGAATCCTAGCCTGCGTACGGCATCAGCAGGGCAGCCAGCGGCAAGGTGGCCGTCACGCTGTCGATGCGGTCGAGTACCCCGCCATGACCGGGCAGCAGCTTGCCACTGTCCTTGACCCCGGCCTGGCGCTTGATGGCCGACTCGAACAGGTCGCCCACCACGCTCATCACCGCCACGCCCGCGAACAGGAGCGGCCCGCCAAAACCATTCCACCAGCCCCACTCGGGCACTACGAGTTTCAGGGCGAAATAATACACTGCCACCACCACGGCCGCGCCTGCGGCGCCCTCCCAGGTCTTGCCCGGGCTGATGTCCGGGGCAAGCTTGTGCCTTCCCCACGCCCGGCCGCTGAAGTAGGCCGCGGTGTCCGCCAGCCAGATGATGGCCAGAACGGCCAGCAACTGCCCGGGATGCGCCTGCAGCTGCGCCAGTGCAAGCCAGGCGGGGACCAGGACGATCCAACCCGCGGCGCACAACACGAGCGGCGCCCGCACGCGCCAGCTTCCCGCGAGCCACGGGATGGCGATCAGCACCCAGAAAACGCAAGCCGCGCCGTAGAGCAGCCTGTCCGCCACACCCGGCTGGTCGACGAGCAGCCATGACCCTGCCGCGGAAATGCCAACGACGACGACAAATACCCAGCGCGCGGTGCGCGCCAATCCTGCAAGCGCGCCCCATTCCCAGCTTGCAGCCAGCAATGCGGGCAGCAGCACGGCCGTCCACCAGGGATTGGGAAGCAGCAGCAGGGCCGAAACGCAAACGACCAGCAGGACGATTGCCGTGACAAGCCGTGCAATCAACATGACGGGGAAAGTCCGCGACGGGGGCCGCGGCTCAGTCGGCCGTGCGGCCGCCACCGACGGCAAGCGTCGCCAGCCCGGCATCGGCCGGCAACTGCTCGCTGGTGCGGCCGAAACGGCGCTCGCGCTGCTGGTAGGAGATGATGGCCCGATCGAGCGCTGCCGCGTCGAAATCCGGCCACAACGTATCGGTGAAGTAGAGTTCGGTATAAGCCAGTTGCCAGAGCATGAAGTTGCTGATGCGCTGCTCGCCGCCGGTGCGGACGAACAGGTCGGGTTCCGGCGCATGGCTCATCGCGAGGTGCGGCGCCAGGTCGCGCTCGCCGAATCCGGACGCCAGCTCCGGCCGCTCGCGCAGCATGCTGTTCATCGCCTGCAGTACGTCCCATCGGCCGCCGTAGTTGGCGGCAACGGTCAGGGTCAGGCCGCGGTTCGACGCAGTAAGCGCCTCCGCTTCACCGACCAGGCGCACGAGCCTGGGCTCGAAACGTGCGAGGTCGCCGATCGCCCTGAAGCGGACGCCGTTTTCATGCAGTTTCACGACCTCCTGCTCGAGGGCCATGATGAACAACTGCATCAGGAACGACACTTCGTCGGCAGGACGCCGCCAGTTCTCGCTGCTGAACGCGAACAGGGTCAGGAACTCCACGCCGCGCTCGGCGCAAGCCCGCACGGTGGCCCGCACCGCATCCAGCCCGCGCCGGTGGCCGGCCACCCGCGGCAGGAAGCGCTGCCTGGCCCAGCGCCCGTTGCCATCCATGATGATGGCGATGTGGCCCGGGATGCGGCGCGTGTCCGGAATTTCGAGGCTTGAGCTGACGAATTCGGTCATCAGATGGCCATCAGGTCGGCTTCCTTCTGCTGCAGCAGCTTGTCTATCTCGGCGATGTGGCGGTCGGTGAGCTTCTGGACCTCGTCCTGCGCGCGGCGTTCATCGTCTTCCGCCACTTTTTTCTGCTTGAGCAGGTCCTTGAGGTGGTTGTTGGCGTCGCGCCGCACGTTGCGCACCGCCACTCGGGCGTTTTCGCCTTCGTGACGAACGACCTTGATCAGGTCCTTGCGGCGCTCCTCGGTCAGCGCCGGCATCGGCACGCGCACCATTTCGCCCATGGTGGCGGGGTTCAGGCCGAGGTCGGAATCGCGTATTGCCTTCTCGATCGCGCCCGCCATTTTCTTGTCCCACGGGCTGACGCCGATCGTCCTCGCATCGACCAGCGTGACGTTGGCAAGCTGCGGAATCGGCGTCGGCGTACCGTAGTAATCCACCGTGATGTGATCGAGCAGTCCGGCATGGGCGCGGCCCGTGCGCACCTTGCCCAGGTCGCCCTTGAGGGTCTCCAGGGTCTTCTTCATCTTCTGTTCCGCGGTCTTCTTGACGTCGGCAATCATGGCTTACCTCCCGCGCGCATCATCAATTATGCAGGAACGTTCCCTCGTCCTCGCCCAGCACCACCCGTTTCAACGCGCCCGGCTTGAAGATGCTGAAGACGTTTATCGGCAGCTTCTGGTCGCGGCACAGCGTCAGCGCCGTGGCATCCATCACCTTGAGGTTCTTGATGATGGCTTCGTCGAAAGACAGTCGCTTGTAGCGCATCGCGTCGGGGTGGGTCTTGGGATCGTCGGTGTAGACCCCGTCCACCTTGGTCGCCTTCAGCACGAGATCGACGTTCATCTCCATGCCGCGCAGCCCGGCAGCGGTATCCGTCGTGAAAAAGGGGTTGCCGGTGCCGGCGGCAAAGATGACGACCTTGCCTTCTTCCAGGTAGCGCATCGCCTTGCCCCGGATATAGGGCTCGACCACCTGTTCTATATTGAGCGCGGACTGGACCCGCGCCACCAGGCTGACGTGGCGCATCGCGTCCTGCAGCGCCAGCGCGTTCATGACCGTCGCCAGCATGCCCATGTAATCCGCGGTAGCCCGGTCCATGTGCGAGGCCGCCGGCGCGACGCCGCGGAAGATGTTGCCGCCGCCGATCACCACCGCCGTTTCCACGCCCAGGTTAACCACTTCCGCGACTTCTCCGACGATGCGCTCGACGGTGTCGCGGTTGATGCCGTAGCTGTCACCGCCCATGAGCGCCTCTCCGCTCAGTTTGAGCAGGATGCGCTTGTAAGCGGGCGTCTGCGGCATGTGTGTCTCCGGTTATGCGTGCCAGCCGGCGCGGGCGGCGGCGGGCTTCCTACCCCGCCTGGCCGACCTGCGCCATGACTTCGGATACGAAATCGTCCTTCTTCTTCTCGATGCCTTCGCCGACCATGTACAGGGCGAACCCGGCGACCGAGGCGCCCTTCGACTTCAAAAGCTGCTCCACGCTCTGCTTGTCGTCCTTGACGAACGGCTGGCCGAGCAACGTGACTTCCCTCAGGAACTTCTGGACCGATCCTTCCACCATCTTCTCGACGATGTTGGCCGGCTTGCCCGATTCCGCCGCCTTGGCGGCCGCGATCGAGCGCTCTTTTTGCACGAGTTCGGCCGGCACGTTCGCCACCGACAGCGCCACCGGCTTGCTCGCCGCGATGTGCATGGCGAGATCCCTGGCCAGCGCCTCGTCGCCGCCGGCGACGTCCACCAGCACGCCGATCTTGGAGCCGCCGTGGATATAACTCGCCAATCGACCCTGCGCCGTCATGCGCGCGAAGCGGCGTATCGTCATGTTTTCGCCGATCTTACCGACCAGCGTCTTGCGCGACTCTTCCACGGTCGCGCCTTTCAGCGGAAGACGCGACAGGGCTTCGACATCCGCCGGCCGCTGGCTGGCTGCGAGTTCGGCAAGCGCGGCCGCAAAAGCCAGGAAATCCTCGTTCTTGGCCACAAAGTCGGTTTCGCAATTGATTTCGATCATCGCGCCGTTCTTGCCGTCGGGCGCGATATGGACCGCAACCACGCCTTCGGCCGCGACTCGCGTCGCGGCCTTGCTCGCCTTGTTGCCGAGCTTGATCCGCAGGATCTCCTCGGCCTTCGCCAGGTCGCCGCCGGCTTCGGCCAGGGCTTTCTTGCACTCCATCATCGGAGCATCGGTCTTTTCGCGCAATTCCTTGACCATGCCCGCGGTAATTTCCGCCATTACTTTCCCCTGCTGTACTCGCTGGTTAAAAAAAAGGGGCTTTCGCCCCCGAAGCGGTGCGCCGGGCCCGCTTCAATTTTCCTCGACTTCGACGAACTCGTCCCCGCCGCGGACGATCTCCTTGAGGCTGTCCTGCTTGCCTTCGAGCACCGCGTCGGCCATGCCGCGCACGTAGAGGCGGATCGCCCTGCTCGAATCGTCGTTACCCGGGATCACGTAAGCCACGCCCTCGGGGCTGTGATTGGTGTCGACCACGCCGATCACCGGGATGCCGAGCTTGCCGGCTTCCGTGATCGCGCCTTTCTGGTAGCCGACGTCGACCACGAACAGTGCGTCGGGCAGGCCGTTCATTTCCTTGATGCCGCCGAGGCTGCGATCGAGCTTGGCGATCTCGCGCTGGTAGTGCAGCGCTTCTTTCTTCGGCAGCTTGTCCATGGAGCCGTCCTGCACCATGGATTCCATTTCCCTCAGCCGCTTGATCGATTGCTTGACCGTCTTGAAATTGGTCAGCATGCCGCCCAGCCAGCGGTAATCGACGTACGGCGCGCCGCAGCGCTGCGCTTCTTCCTTGATGATCTCGCGCGCCTGGCGCTTGGTGCCGACGAACAGCACCGAACCCTTGTTGGTGGACAGCTGGCGCACGAACTTGAGCGCCTCCTGGTACTTCTCCATCGTCTTTTCGAGGTTGACGATGTGAATCTTGTTGCGGTGCCCGAAGATGTATTGCGCCATCCGCGGGTTCCAGTAGCGGGTCTGGTGTCCGAAATGGACTCCCGCCTCGAGCATTTCACGCATCGTGACCGACATGCTTCATTTCTCCTGTAAGGGTTGAGCCTCCATCCGCCGAGTAGGCTCCCCGACTTGTTCGGGAGGCCACCCTCACATGGGCGGATGTGCGTATTAAAGCCCGCTGCCGGTTCCAACTTGTATGGTCCTGGACAGACAAGCTAACTTGCTAGTTTATCACGGAAAACACGCTTCTCTCAAGGCGCGGAGCGTT
>CAZOQY010000031.1:0-16107 GCA_964581835.1 uncultured Streptomycetaceae bacterium
TAGACAGGAAAGAATAGTTTCAAGACCCGTCAAAAGCATAAATAGACAGGATTAACAGGATTAACAAGATTCAAACTACAAGCCGAATCGTTTTTTTTTGTTTGGTTTAATCCTGTTAATCTTGTAAATCCTGTCTATTATTGGTGTTGGCGGGTTTTTACGTTTTTGAAATGCTTTTGTAAATCCTGTCGATTGCCATGGCGAAACGAAAACCCCGCATCGGCATCGCCCTCGGCGCCGGCTCGGCCCGCGGCTGGGCGCACATCGGCGCCCTGCAGGCGCTGGCCGAGGCCGGCATCACGCCCGAGGTGGTGTGCGGCACCTCCATCGGCGCGCTCGTGGGCGCGGTCTATGCCGACGACCGCCTCGCCGGGCTCGACCCGTGGGTGAAGGCGCTGACCTGGCGCAAGGTCGTGGGCTATTTCGATCTCACGCTCGCCGGCGGCCTGCTGAAAGGCGACAAGCTGTTCGACAGCCTGCGCGGGGATTTCCTCGGCAAGCGCATCGAGGACCTGAAGCGGCCGTTCACGGCGGTCGCGACCGATCTCGCCAGCGGCCGCGAAGTGTGGCTGCGCAAGGGGCCGGTGGCGCATGCCGTGCGCGCCTCCATCGCCATGCCGGGCCTGTTCACGCCGTGCGACCACGACGGGCAGCTGCTGGTGGACGGCGCGCTCGTGAACCCGGTGCCGGTTTCGCTCGCGCGCGCGATGGACGCCGAGTTCGTGATCGCGGTGGATCTCAGTTCGAGCATCGTCGGGCGTTTCATGCGCGCGGAGGAGAGCCGCAAGGGCAGGATGCCCAACCTTGCGGAGGTCATCACCGGCAGCCTCAACATCATGAGCGTGCGCATCACCCGCAGCCGGATGGCGGGCGAGCCCGCGGACGCGGTGATCCAGCCACGGCTGGGCGACCTGGGGCTGCTCGAGTACCATCGCGGCGTCGAGGCGATCGCGGAAGGCCGCGCGGCGGCCGAACTGGCGATCCCGCAGATCCAGCGCCTGCTGGAGGACTGGAGATAGATTTTTTCCGAAGGGAGACCGTCATGGCTGAGAAGAAATTCATCAATCCGGAAGGTTTGCTGCGGCCGGGCGCCTATACGCCCGCCGTCGTCGCGAGCGGCGGACGCACGGTTTATATCGCCGGTCAGGTGGCGCAGAACGAGAAGGGCGAGGTGGTCGGCAAGGGGGACCTGGCGGCGCAGGCGGAGCAGGTCTA
The DNA here is from genome assembly GCA_964581835.1 of uncultured Streptomycetaceae bacterium. Lineage (GTDB taxonomy): Bacteria > Pseudomonadota > Gammaproteobacteria > Burkholderiales > SG8-41 > SG8-41. The sequence goes on from CAZOQY010000031.1 coordinate 1,216, forward strand.
TCGCAACGTGGGGCTGGCGCTGAAAGGCGCGGGCGCGACATTCGACGACCTGGTGAAGATCACCGTCTACGTGGTCAATTTCAGGCCCGAGCACCGCGACCTGATGTCGCAGGTGCGCGCGCGGCACGTGAACAAGGTCAATCCGCCCGCCAGCACGCTGGTGGGCGTGCAGTCCCTCGCCAAGCCGGAATACCTGGTTGAAGTCGAAGCAATCGCGGTGATCGACTAGAGGCCGAGCACGGCCTTGACGCTCTCCACCAGCGCCTCGGGCTTGAACGGCTTGCTCATGTAGCCACTCGCGCCGTAGGCGAGCGCGGCGACCACGTCGTCGCGCTCGGCGGTCTTGGTCGCGACGATGATGGGCACATTCTTGTAGGACGGGTGCTCGCGCAGGCGGCCGAGCAGTTCCAGCCCGCCAACGTCGGGCAGCGCGACGTCCATCACGATGGCGTCGGCCGGCGGCTTCTTGTTGAGCTCGCCGATGATCTCGTCGCGCTTGCCGGCGGCGCGCGTGTCGAACTTCGCGAGCAACAGGCCGCGCGCCAGCACCAGCGCGTTGGCATCGTCGGCGTCGATCAGCAGGACGGTGTGCTTGTCACCGCCGGCGTGCGGCGCGGCGCGTTTGCCCGCGCGGGTGATGATGTTGACGTGCAGGCCTGCCGCCTTCGATATCCGGATTCCCGCCATGGTGGCCTCGGCCTGCCGCTTCTGCTGCAGGGTCGGTTCCTTCACCGGGCGGTTGATGAAGCGGGTGAAGTCGAGGTCGTTGCTGGTGTCGGGGGCCGCCGCCGCGGTGGCGACGTTGCGCGCGAGGTAGCCGTCGGCAACCAGCCGGTCGACCGCGGCCTTCAGCTTGTCGCCCGGCACGTTGGGCAGGCGAATGCCGAGGTAATCCATCGAGGCTTTTTCGCCGACGAGCCCGAGCAGCGTCTTCAGCCCGGTCGAGAGCTTGCCGGGTTTCTCGGCGAGCTCGGCCTTGCCTTTCGCGGTAGGGCTGAAGCTGTCTGTCATGATGCCGTGAACCTTGTTGGTGTGCGCGCAATGAGCGGCGGTGCGCCGTCCGTTCGATTGCGCGCGGTTATCCGGGCGCGTAGCTATCTGAGTGGCGTCCCGAATGACAGGGAATTATGCCACGCGTCCCTTTCCCGGGCCTTACCCGGGTCAACCCGCGTCCAGCAGCTTCGCGACGTGGTCCGCGATGGCGAGCGAGGACGTCAGTCCAGGCGACTCGATTCCGTAGAGGTTGACCAGGCCCGCCACGCCGTGATCGCGCGGCCCCTGTATGCCCCAGTCCGGGACCGGCTCGCCGGGGCCGTGGGTCTTGGGGCGGATGCCGGTGTAGCCGGGGGCGAGCGTGCCGTCCTTCAGGCCCGGGTAATAGCGGCGGATCGAGCGGTAGAAAGCGGCTTCGCGCGACTCGTCGAAGCGGTAATCCACCCGGTCGATCCACTCGAAGTCGGGGCCGAACTTCACCTGCCCGCCGAGATCGATCGTGACGTGCACGCCGAGCCAGTCCTGGCGCGCGACCGGGTAGACCAGCCGCCTGAACGGCGCGGCGCCCGACAGCGTGTAGTAGTGGCCCCTGGCGTAGTGCGTCGCCGGTATCGTGCCGGCCGGGATGCCGGCGATGGAGCGTGCCACGGCCTGCGCGCCGAGGCCCGCGCTGTTCACCACCGTGTCGCACCTCAACGTCATCGGCTCCGCGCCGCCGATCTCGAGCACGATGCCGCCGTTGTCGATGCTGCCCGACAGGACGGGGCTGGCGAGGGCGAGCGACGCGCCGTGGCTTTCGGCGTCGCCGAGGTACTCCAGCATCAGGCCGTGGCTGTCGATGATGCCGGTCGAGGGCGAGAGGAAGCCGGCGACGCAGCGCACGTTCGGCTCCATCTCCGCGAGCGCGTCGGCCGAAAGCCACTGCAGGTCGTCCACGCCGTTGATTTCCGCCTGCTCCCTGTATTTTTTCAGGCCGGGCAATTCGGATTCGTCGCAGGCGACGATGATCTTGCCGATGCGGCGGTGACGGACGTCGTGCTCGGCGCAATAGCGGTAGAGCGCCTTGCGGCCGGCCACGCACAGGCGCGCCTTGAGCGACCCGGTGGGATAGTAGATGCCCGCGTGGATCACCTCGGAATTGCGCGAGCTGGTGTGGGTGCCGAAGGCTTCCTCGGCCTCGAGCACCACGACCTCGCGGCCGCTCATCGCGAGCCGGCGCGCGATGGCAAGCCCGACCACGCCGGCGCCGATCACGGCGCATTCGATTTGTTCTGCCATAATCTTCCGGATGCGGAAAAGCGCGTAAGTTTACTATGGAGCGGCCGCAGTCCACCGATCGCGCGCGGGCTTCGCCCGCGTTCGATCCGCTTCGCGTGCATGGCGGCTCCGTGCCCGGCGGCGGGCGCCCGGCGCTCGCGGATCTGCAGCGCTTGCTCGACCGGCGCGAGCCGCCCGTGCGCAACGCGTCCGGCCTGCCGCTGCGCGTCGTGGAGCAGGAACGCGGGTCGTCCGCATTCGATCGGCAATACGAACCGCGGATCTACCTGCGCGGCGAACTCCAGGCCCGGCCCGGCGACTGGCACGACGGCTTCAATGTCCTCGTCTGGCTTGCTTTCCCGCGCGCCAAGGCCGCGCTGAATGCCCGTCATTTCGCCGCGCTGCAGGCCCGGCGCGCGCCCAATCGCGGGCCGGCGCAGGACGCGCTCACCCTGTTCGACGAGAGCGGCGTCGTGATGGTCTCGACGGATGCCGACCTGCTGCGGATGGTGCTGGATTTTCGCTGGAAGGAATTGTTCTGGGAGCACCGCGAGCGGTTGCGGGCGCGGGCGCGCTTCTTCCTGTTCGGCCACGCCCTCTATGAAAAGATGCTGCGGCCGTTCAGGGGTATTACCGGCCGGGGCATATTGCTCGACGCGGAGCCGGGGTTGCTGTCGGCGCCGCTGACTGATCAGCTCGCCGCCATCGACGCGCGGGTGGCGGCGCGCCTGTCCGATCCGGCCCGTCTCGCATCCACGCGCGAGTTGGCGGTGCTGCCGGTGCTCGGCGTGCCGGGCTGGCATGTGGAGGGCGAACGTGAGGATTTCTACGATGACGCGGAGTATTTCCGCCCCGGACGGCGGGCGGAAAGCGAAAGGCGAAGATCGAAAGACGAAAGTTGAAGCGCGGCTTCGCCGGCCGTCAATCGTTGATGTTTTCGGCGGTCACGCCGAAAACATCGTGGTGCGGTTCTTGCCGCCCGACTTGCTCGCGTACATGGCGCGGTCGGCTTTCTCCAGCACGGTCTCGAAATCCGCGCCGTGGTTGGGGTAGCCGGCGATGCCGATGCTGACGGTGGCCCGGATCGTTTCGCCGCGCGAGGCGAGGTTGCTCGATTCCATGCTCTTGCGGATGCGATCGGCGACGCCGACCGCGCCGCTACAGGGGGTCTCGGGCAGCAGCACCACGAACTCGTCGCCGCCGTAGCGCGCGACCAGGTCGGTCTGGCGCAGTTGGCCCTGGATGCATTCCACGGTCAGTTTGAGCAGGCGGTTGCCCATTTCGTGGCCGTGGTTGTCGTTGACCGCCTTCAGGCTGTCGGAATCGATCATCAGCACGCTGAACGGGCGCGCGTAGCGCTCCGCCTGATGGAACACGCGGTCGGACAGGATGACGAACGCGCGCATGTTGAGCACGCCGGTCAATTCGTCGGTCTCGGACAGCACCTTCATGTGGCCGTAGGCGCTGCGGATGTCGGCCGACAGCATGGTCGTGATGTAGGCGACCAGCAGCATCGGCGAGATCTGGGCGAGCAGCCGGGTGCCGAAGGGCAGCGACAGCATGTCCTCGGACTGGTGGGGGTATCCCAGCCAGACGTAACAGACCGTGATCAGCGCCATCTGCAGAAGGGTGGCGAGCTTGCCCAGGGTGAGCGCGCTGACGATGATCACCAGGATGTAGAGGTCTTCCAGCGGGCTGTCGACGCCCCCGGTGTAGGCCAGCACCCAGGTGACGAACACGATCATCACCCAGGTCTCGATCGCGATCTTCCAGTGGGTTTCCTTGCGGTAGAAGTTGGCGTAGTGGAAGGACAGCACGAAGGCGGCGAAGAAGAACATCGCCATCGACAGGGCCGCGGCGGTCTCCGCGTCGGGCGCCAGCACGACCTGGTAGAGCATGACCAGGATCAGCAGCAGCCATTCGATCTCGGCCACCGTGCGCGCGAAACCGCGCAACTCCTCCGCCGACAGGGCGGGATCGAAGATCAGCTGGGTTTGCATGCGGGCGGTGTGCGGGGGTCTCAGGGCCGAAGCATATCATTCGCGGCAATCATTCCGCCGCAAATACAGTTACGCGGTTGCGGCCCTGCGCCTTGCTGGCGTAGAGCGCGCGGTCGGCATTTTTGGCGAGCCGGTCGAAATCGTCGCCGTCTCCCGGGTAGGTGGCGACGCCGATGCTGACCGTCGTGGGTATGGCGGCGGGTGTGGCGGCAGGCGCGCCACCGGACCCGGCCTCGAGCGCCGTCCTCTCGATGCGGGCGCGAATGCGCTCGGCCACCATCGCGACCGCTTCGCTGCCCGTCTCCGGCAACAGGCACATGAACTCGTCGCCGCCGTAGCGGGCGACGACGTCGGTGGTGCGCAGATCGTCCCGCACGCACTTCACCACCAGCTTGATCAGCCGGTCGCCGGCCTCGTGGCCGTGGGTGTCGTTCACCTTCTTGAGGTTGTCGGAATCCACCATCAGCAGGCTGAACGTGCGGTTATAACGCCTGGCGAGCGCGCACTCGCGGCGGGCGAGGGTGTTGAACGCGCGCATGTTGTAGGCGTGCGTGAGTTCGTCGGTCTCGGAAATCAGCTTGATGCGCGCCATCGCGTTGAGGATGTCCTGCGACAGCATGGTGGTGATGTAGGCGACCAGCAGCATCGGCGCGAGGTCGGCGGCGAAATTGCCCGCGGTGATGGTCGACAGGAAGGAGACGTCCGTGGAGTAGCCGAGGAACAGGTAGCAGGCTGCTATGAGCCCGACGTTGAGCAGGGTGACCTTCTGCCCGAGCGTGAGGGCGCTGGTGACGATCGGCAGCAGGTAGAGGTTGAGCAGCGGGCTGTCTAGCCGGCCGGTGTGGAACAGCACGTGGGTGATGAACACGATCATCATCCAGGTCTCGACCGAGAGCCCCCAGCGCAGGGGCTTCTGGACGACGTTGAGATAGTGGAAGCCGATGATCATCGCCGAAAAGCCGATCAACCCGGCGTAGATGGCGATGGTGTTGTCCTCGCTTCTGTCCTGGAAGACGTGGAACAGCAGCACCAGGATCACCAGCAGCCATTCGATTTCCGCCACGGTGCGCGAGAAGTCGCGCAATTCGGTCGCATCGAAGTCGGGGTCGCGCGCCAGGCGTGCCGCCAGCACGGCCACGGGCGCCGAGGCTCCGGCCAGCTGCGGCGGTGGCGGTGTTCCGGTTTCCAATGGCGATTGTTGCGGCAAGGCTGGTCTTGTTGACTGCTGGTTGGCCCGCGCCGGTAATGTTAATCGAAAACCCGGCCCCGGAGTCAGCGCGCGCGCCCGCGCTCGAAGAACGAGCGCGTTTCGAACACGCTGGCGGGCAAGCGCCTGCCGCCCGCGCGCAGTTGGCGCTTCAGCACGAAATCGAACAGCAGGGGGTTGTGTTCGCGGATTTCGGCCAGCACCGGCGCGATGGCCGCTTCGATCACGCCGAGCCCGGCGAGCTGGCTCATCGAGTACAGCGGCATGATGCCGGGCAGCGGGTAATCGGAGCCGTTGACGAGCCGCGCGTGCCAGTCGTCGCGCTCGATGAGGCGCGCGAGCGCCGGACCGGCGCGGTTGGCCTGGGTGACGGCGGAGAGATCGCCGTGCAGGTTCCTGCCGTAGCGCGGGTCGTCCATCAGCCGCGCGAACAGCGCGAAGCTCTCGACGTAGGGGCCGCCGGGGCCGCGGTCGAGGTCCCGGTCCTCGCCCATGGTCGCGCAATGCGCGACGACGACGCGCACGCCGTGATCGAGCGCGCGCCGCAGCAGCAGGGGGTTGCCCAGGTGCTGGCGGTCGCCGACGCGCACCGCGCGCTCCATGCCGGCATGGGTGATGAGCGGCAGGCCGAGCTTCGCCAGCTCCTCGTAGCAGGCATCGCAACGGGACGAGGACGGGTCGATGCCCATCGCCGAGGGCAGCCACTTGACCGCCCGCGCGCCCCCGGCCGCCGCGCGCCGCAGCGCTTCGACGGCGTCACGCCGGTAGGGATGGATGGACGCGGCCCACTCGAAATACCGCGGGTGCCGCCGCGCCGTCGCCATCGCGTAATCGTCGGGAACGTGGAAGGCGGTTTCCTCCGCCACCGGGTCGCCGTCCGCCGAGTGGTAGCGCTCGAACGCGAGCAGCACCAGCTTCGCGCCCGGGGCGAGGCCGTCCACCAGGTTCATCATGCGCCCGACGTAACTGCGGTCCACCTCGCCCGGCGCGTCGTGCGCGCACCCGGCGTTGAGGTAGAACAGGCGTCGCGCGTACTGCGCCGGGCTGGCGAGCGAGAGCATCTGCGGATTCAGCCAGACGCCGCTGCCCGAGTCCCCGTTGCCGATCAGGTGCGCGTGGGCGTCCCACACGCGGTCGGCACGCACGCCGTGCCAGGCTTCGCGCACGGTTTCATGGCGCGCGAGGCCGTCGGGCAGCAGCGCGTGGCAGGGGTTGGCGAGGCCGTGCTCGGGCCACAACCGCCAGGCGGCCGCCGCCGCGAGCGCGGCGGTGCCGCACGCGGCGAGCAGGAGGCGGCGGCGTGGTTTGCGCATGGAGAGAACCGCTGTCTATGATAGCGAAAAGGGCCACCCATGACGGGCACGGTCGCGCTTCCCACCTGGCTGTTCGTCCTGCTGCTCGCGCTGGTGGCGTGGGCCGTGCTCGATCGCGTGCTCGTACCGGGGGTGCGCTGGTACCTGCGGCGCAAGGCGAACCGCGCCATCCGCGAGATCAACGAGCGGCTCAACATCGAGCTGCCGCAGTTCAAGCTGACGCGGCGCCAGGTGCTGATCGACCGGCTCGCCCACGACCCGAAGGTGCAGGCGGCGGTCGAGCGCGAATGCCGGGAGCATGGGGCGCCGCGGGACGCCGTCGCGGGGCGCGTCGACCGCTACGCGCGGGAGATCGTGCCGGCGTTCAACGCCTGGCTCTATTTCCGGCTCGGCTACTGGGCGGGCAGGGCGCTCGCCCGGCTGCTCTACCGCGTGCGGCTGGGCTACACCGATACGCAGGCGCTGGCGGCGGTGAATCCGCGCTCGAGCGTGGTGTTCGTGATGAACCACCGCAGCAACATGGATTACGTGCTGGTGGCGTTCCTCGCCGCCGAGCGCGTGGCGCTGTCCTACGCGGTGGGGGAGTGGGCCCGTGCCTGGCCGCTGCAGCAGCTGATCCGCTCGATGGGCGCCTACTTCGTGCGGCGCAATTCCGGCGACCCGCTCTACCGCCAGGTGTTGCAGCGTTACGTGCAGATGGCGGTGGAGGCGGGCGTGCCGCAGGCGGTCTATCCCGAGGGCGGCCTCACCACGGATGGCCGGCTGCGGCCGCCCCGGCTCGGGCTGCTCGATTACATGCTGAAGGCGTTTGATCCCGCGGCGGAGCGCGACTTGGTCTTCATCCCGGTGGGCATCAACTACGACCGCGTGCTGGAGGACCGCACCCTCCTCATGAAGGGCGACCCGTCGGCGCCGCGCCGCGGCGTGCTCTACGCGGCGGCGCGAACGGCCGCTTTCGCGTGGCGCAACCTGTGGCTGGCCGCGACCGGCCGCTGGTACCGCTTCGGTTACGCCTGCGTCAATTTCGGGCGGCCGGTCTCGATGCGCGAGTACGTCTCGCGGCACGGCGTGGACTTCCGCCGGCTCGACGACGCGGGACGCCACCGCGAGGTCGAGCGCGTGGGCGCGCAGCTCATGGAGGCCATCGCGCGCATCGTCCCGGTGCTGCCGGTATCGCTCGTCGCGGCCGTCTTCGTGCGGCGGGGCGCGGGCGGCCTGTCCGAGCTCGAGCTCAAGTCGGCGGCGTACGACCTGGTGCGGCGGCTCGAGGCGGCCGGCGCGCACCTGTACGTGCCGCGCGGAGACCACGATTACGCCATTGGCGTCGGCCTGCGCATGCTGCTGCTGCGCCGGATCGTCACCGAGGAGGCGGGCATCTACCGCGCCGTCCCGGCGGAAAGCCCGCTGCTGGCGTATTACGCCAACGCGATCGAGCCGCTGCTGGCGGCGGCAGGAGGTTGAGTTTCCTTTTTAAATCAAGGAAGATGGCGGCCGCGCCGGTCATTGAACTCGGACCGGCCGCCCCCATCTAATCAGCGAACCATAACGTGAGGTAAACCCTACATGAAACGCGTCTTCCTGCTGCTGGTGACGAACTTCGCTATCCTGGCCGTGCTGAGTATCAGCATGCAGCTGCTCGGCGTCGACCGCATGCTCGCGCAGGATACCGGCCTGAATCTCCAGGGCCTGCTGCTGATGGCGGCGATCTTCGGCTTCGGCGGGTCCTTCATCTCGCTCCTCATCTCCAAGTGGATGGCGAAGCGGGCGACCGGCGCGCAGGTGATCGAGGTGCCGGCCAACATGACGGAGCGCTGGCTGGTGGACACGGTCAAGCGCCAGGCCGACCGCGCCGGCATCGGCATGCCGGAAGTGGCGGTCTACGACTCGCCCGAGATCAACGCGTTCGCGACCGGCTGGAACAAGAACAGCGCGCTGGTCGCGGTCAGCACCGGCCTGCTCCAGAACATGAGCCAGGACGAGGCGGAGGCGGTGCTGGGCCACGAGGTGAGCCACGTCGCCAACGGCGACATGGTGACGCTGGGCCTGATCCAGGGCGTGATGAACACCTTCGTGATCTTCCTGTCGCGCGTCGTCGGCTTCCTCGTCGACCGCGTGCTGCTGAAAAACGAGCGCGGCTACGGCCCCGGTTACTGGATCACCACCATCGTCGCCGAGCTGGTGCTGGGCATCGTCGCCGCGATGATCGTCGCCTGGTTCAGCCGCTGGCGCGAATTCCGCGCCGACGCGGGCGGCGCCGAGCTGGCCGGCCGCAGCAAGATGATCGCGGCGCTGGAGCGCCTGAAGATGAACCAGGAGCAATCGCAGCTGCCGGCGCAGATCTCCGCTTTCGGCATCTCCGGTGGCGGCGGCATCATGGGGCTGCTGATGTCCCACCCGCCGCTCGACAAGCGCATCGCCGCGCTGCGCGAAGCCGGCGAGCCGCAGCGGGTCTCTCCCGTGCGGCGCATGTAGTCGGCCTTGCTGTTCCCGTAAAAAAGCCCGCGCACGTGCGCGGGCTTTTTTCTGGCGCCGGGTCCTTCTCAGGGCTTGAGTGTCGGCGTCTTGAGGTTGCCGGTGACGTTCAACGTGCCGCGCGCCACGGTGAAGGTCTTGGAGCCGAGCTCGGCGTTGACGCGACCCGAGAGATCGCCGCTTGCCGAGACGTCGACGTTGCCGCTGGCGTTCATCGGGCCGGAGGTGAGCTGCAGCTGTCGGTAGGAGAAATTCCTGCCGCCGGCCTGCATCGAGCCGGTGAGGTTGTTGAAGCGGGTGCTGCCGCCGCGCACGCCGTCCCGCGACGGGGACTGGATCGCGCGCACGAGATCGAGGTTGTTGAGCGTGCCCTGCTCGACGCTGAACGTCGCGTCGACTTTCGGCTCGGCGAACAGGCTGTCCAGGGCGGCGCCTTGCAGCGCGTAGGTGCCGTTGGCCGTCAGCGTGCCGGTGGCCGTGAAATCGCGCGTGAACGCGGCCATCAGCTTCGCCAGGTCGCCCTTGGTCAGGCTGAAATCGCCTTCGACGCGGATGGCGCCGCCGCCCCAGTTCGCGCGGGCGGTACCCTTCACCGGGGCGAACCCGATCTTGCCCTCGATGCTGGAGATGGTGGCCTGCTGGCCCTCGAACACGGCTTCCAGCGCGAGCTCGTCGAACTCCAGCGCCGGGCCCAGCGGCGCCTTCCAGTTGCTCGCCTCCAGGCCGACGCGCACGGCCTTGTCCTTCGGCGCGATGTCCAGGCGCAGCTTGCCGTCCGACAGCTTGGCCTGCAGCAGCGCGCCGTCCGCGCCCATGGTGATGTCCGCGTCGAAGGGGGGGATGTCCATCGATTTCACCGCCAGCCTGACCGACTTCAGCTTGAGGCGCCGCACGTGGAGGGACATGTCGGATTGCGCCTTGATCCAGCCCGGCACCAGGGCGAGCGAGTCCTGGTCGAGGGCGACCGAGTTCACCGCGACCTCGTTGAAGCTCTTGGCCTCGCCCAGCAGCGCCGTCGGAAACGCGCTGATGGTGATGTTGTCGATCTTGATTTCCTGCAGCTTGCCGATGCCGACCCGTTCGAGGGTGAGTTGCTGGCGCAACAGTGAATAGCGCAGGTTCGATATCGTCACCGGCATGCCGAGTCGCTTGGACAGGGCCTGCTGGGCGCCGCCGATGTAATTGTTGAGCGGCACGGTCTCGAGCAGGCCGATTCCGGCGCCCACCAGTACCAGCAGGCCGATGCCGATGGTGACCGGCCAGTTGGTCGATTTCTTCAGGCGCACCGGCGCGGCGGATGCTTTTGAATCCTCTTCGCGCTTGCGGCGTTCCTCGGCCGATGCCTTGGCGCGGGCGGCGGCCTCCTGCCGGTAGCGCGCCTCGGCCTCCATCTCGGCCTGCTCGCGCGCCTTGATTTCCTGCTGCACGCGCGCCTTGATCTCGGTCTCGGAATTGGCGCGCAACTGCTGTTCCTGCATGACGCGCGCCACCGCCTCGGCCTTGGCGCGTTCCTCGGCCTGCGCCCGCGCCTGGCGTTCGGTTTCCGCCTGCGCCCGCGCCTGCGCGACGGCCTGTTCTGCCTGGCGCGCGACGGCCTCCGCCTGCGCGCGCGCCGCCGCCGCCGCCTGCGCGTTGCCGCTGCTCTCGAGTTCGCGCACCTTGGCCTCGGCGCTCTCGCGCGCCTTGCGCGCCATTTCGGCCTGGCGCTCGGCTTCCGCGCGCGCCTTCTTTTCCGACTCGACCCGGGAGGCGATTTCCTGTTTGGCGCGGGCTTCCGCTTCCTCGCGCGCCTTGCGCTCGGCGGCGATCATGCTCTCGACCTCGGCACGTGCCTTCGCTTCGGCCTCCGCCCGCGCCTTGGCGAGCGCCTCGTCGCGCGCCTTGCGCTCGAGCTCGGCCTTGGCCTCGGCTTCCACGCGCGCCTGGCGCTCCGCGGAAATCCTGGCCTCGGCTTCCTCGCGCGCCTTGCGCTCGATTTCGGCCTTGGCCTCGGCCTCGATGCGCGCGCGGTTCGACTGCTCCTGCATTTCCCGCATCTGCGCCTTGGCGCGCGCATCCGCTTCCTCGCGCTCCTTGCGCGACTGCTCTTCGCGGGTCTGGCGTTCCTGCTCCTCGCGCTGGCGCGCCTCGGCCTCCAGTTTGGCCTTCTTCTCCGCCTCGATCCGCGCTTCCGCCTCGGCCCGTGCCTTGGCCTTGGCTTCCTCGAGCGCCTTCATGGCGGCTTCCATGCGCGCCTGGGATTCCGCATCGCCGCCGCCACCGCCGGTACTGGCTGCCTGGGCCGCCTTGGCTTCCGCTTCGGCCTTGGCTTTCGCCGCCTCTTCCGCCTTGGCGAGCGCCTGCGCTACCGCGTCTTCCGCCGCCTTGGCCCGCGCTTCAGCCTCGATCCGCGCCTTGGCTTCGGCCTCCGCCCGCACCTTGATCTCGGCTTCCATCTTGGTGCGTTCTTCCGCTGCCTGCCTGGCGCGTTGCTCGGCCTGCGCCAGCGCTTCCTGCAGCGCCTTCATCTGCGCATCGACCGCGGTCTTCGCCTTGGTTTCGGCTTCGGCGAGGGCCCGTGCCTCGGCTTCGGCCTTGGCTCGCGACTCGGCCTCGATCTTGGCCTTGGCTTCGGCTTGCGCTTTGGCCTCGGCATCGATGCGCGCGCGTGCCTCGGCTTCCGCCCGGGCCTTGGCCTCGGCATCGGCGCGCGCCTTGGCTTCCATGGCCGCCCGTACCCGTGCTTCGGCTTCCTCCTTGGCCTTGGCGTTGGCGGCTGCCTTCGCTTCGGCTTCCGCCTTGATCCGCGCTTCGGCCGCGGCCTTGGCTGCCGCTTCGGCCTTGAGCTTCGCCTCCGTCTCGGACTTGACCTTGGCATCCGCCGCGGCCCGTGCCCGCGCTTCCGCTTCCTGCTTGACCTTGGCTTCGGCCGCCGCGCGTGCCGCGGCCAGGGCCCGCGCCTTGGCCTGCGCCTCGGCCTTGGCCCGCGCCTCGGACTCGGCGTTCAGCTTGGTCATTGCCTGCGGGGTAGTGAAATCGAAGTCGTCGTCGGCGGCGGTGGCGGCCGGAGCCGCCGCCGCTGCCGCGGGTCTGGCTGCCGGGGCCGGTGCCGCAGCCGGCGCGGTTTCCGGGGAGGAAAACACCCGGAGGAAGCCGTCGGCCGTCAGTTTCTCGAGAATTTCATGGAGTTTCGCTTCCTCCATGTCCGCTTTCTTGACCAGGTCGCTGACCGTGGACTTGCCATCCACGGCGATGAACACCTGGCCCTGGGCTCGATCGAGCTTCGCGGTCTTGTTCTTGACCTCGAGCACGCCCTTGGGGGTCTTGGTATAGATAGTCTTCGGATGGATGGCCATGAGCGGATTTTTTCGGGTTTTTCAACGCGATGCAAGACCGGCTGCCGTGGCAGCCGCCGTGCCGTGAACGACGTTCCTCCCGGGTTGCCGGCTGGTTGCGGCTAGCGCGTTGAAGGCATTGGCTTTACATGCCTTCTCCAGCATTGCAATAATCAATTCATTATAGTCTAATACGACGCAGATACGGCGCGGCTGAAAAACACAACAACATCGGGCGAGACAAGCGGGCAGGACCCAAAGACCATGCGCGAGCGCCGCAACGATTTCGACGTCACCAACAGCGTCAACACCACCGAGCCGCAGGACGTTTCCCGGGAAGTCTGCCGCATCTACCAGGATCTCTACCAGCAGGCCACGCCGCAGAACCTCGGCAAGGCCTTCACCGATCTCGGCCGGTTGTACCGGGGCGAGTATCCCGGCTACCACGAGTGCGACACCGATTACCACGACGTCCAGCACGTGCTGGACGTGACGCTGGGCATGGCGCGCCTGATGAACGGGTGCGTTCGCTCGACCAGCACCGACATCATCAGCGAGCGGCTGTTCCGCTTCGGCATCGTCCTCGCGCTCTACCACGATTGCGGCTACATCCGGCACCGCAAGGACACCAGGCACTCGAACGGTGCCGAATACACCTCCGTGCACGTGTCGCGCGGCGGGCGGTTTCTCGAGGAGTACCTGCCGGACATCGGCATGGCGGACCTGGCCCAGGCCGCGTCGCGCGTGATCCACTTCACCGGCTACGAGGTGCCCACCGCCAGGATCAAGGTACCGGGTCCCGAGTTCCGGCTGATCGGCAACCTGCTCGGCAGCGCGGACATCCTCGCCCAGATGGCCGACCGCTGCTACCTCGAAAAATGCTACGACCGGCTCTATCCCGAGTTCGTGCGCGGCGGCATCGCGCGCCGGCGCAAGGAAGACGGCAGCGAGGAAATCATCTTCTCCTCCGCCGCCGACCTGATCTTCAAGACGCCGCGCTTCTACCAGGGCGCGACCAGGCGCCTGAAGCAGGATCTGGGCGGCTGCTACAACTACATCGAGCAGCACTTCGGCGGGCAGAACGTCTACTTCGACGAACTCGAGAAGAACATCAACCACGCCAAGGCGATCGCGGTCGAGGGCGACATTTCGCTGCTGCGCCGCCGCCCGGCGAGGACCACCGAGGGCGCCGAGTCCGTGCAGCCGCAGCAGCAATTGATCTAGGCCGGGACGTTTCGAATGAAAAAGCCCGCGCGTGCGCGGGCTTTTTCAATGGTGGTACGGGCTCAGGCGACCGTTAGGACGATCTTGCCGGTGTGCTTCGCCGATTCCATCAGCGCGTGCGCGCCGGCGGCGTCCGCGAGCGGCAGGGTCTGGCGAGTCACGACGCGGATGCGCCCGTCCCCGATCAGCGGCCAGACTTTTTCCTCCAGTTCCCGCGCGACCCGGGCCTTGTAGGCCGGCGGCCGCGTGCGCAGGGTGGAGCCGGTATAGGTGAGCCGCTTCAGCATGACCGGCATCAGGTTGATGTCCACCTTGGAGCCGGCGGCGAACGCGAGCTGGATGATGCGGCAGTCGTGGCTCGCGGCCTTGAAGTTCTTCTCGATGTTGGGGCCGCCGACGATGTCGAGGATGACGTTCGCGCCGCCGGCCTCGCGCACGGCTTCGACGAAATCCTCCTGCCTGTAGTCGATCACGCGATCGGCGCCCAGGTCGCGGCAGATGGCGCAGCGCTCCGCGGGGCTGTCGGTCGCGATGACTTTCGCGCCGAAGGCCTTGCCGAGCTGGATGGCGGTGGTGCCGATGCCGCCCGCGCCGCCGTGCACCAGGAAGGTCTCGCCCGCCGACAGGCCGGCGCCCACGAAGACATTGCTCCAGACGGTGAAGTAAGTTTCCGGCAGGCCGGCGGCGTCGGTCAGCGAGACGCCCTTTGGCACCGGCAGGCAATGCAGCCCGTCGACGGTGCAGTACTCGGCGTAGCCGCCGCCGTTGGTGAGCGCGGCCACCTTGTCGCCGGCGCGCCAGCGCGCGGTTTTTTCGCCGACGGCAACGACTTCGCCCGCTACTTCCAGGCCGGGCAGGTCGGAAGCGCCGGGCGGGGCGGGGTAGAGCCCTTTGCGCTGCATCAGGTCGGGGCCGTTGACGCCGGCCGCTGCGACCTTGATCAGCACCTCGCCCGTCCTGGGGGCGGGCACGGGTCGCTCGACGGGCTTCAGCACGTCGGGTCCGCCGGGCGCGGAGATCTCGACGGCTTTCATTCGGCTGGGAAGGTTCGTGCTCATTGCCTCATCATTACGATGGAGTCGTTGTTGCGGGAAGGGTGATCATAGCATCCG
>CAZOQY010000031.1:16207-17394 GCA_964581835.1 uncultured Streptomycetaceae bacterium
AACTCGCCGCGCGGGTCGAGGCCGGCGAGGGCGGCGGCTTCGCGTTCGGTCAGCGGCGGCGTCGGCCCGGCGTCGCCCGCGTCGAAGCGGAAGCCCGTGCGTTTCGCGATTTCGTCGGGCGTGGTTTGCGGGTTCCACGATTCCAGCGCCAGGCGGCCGTTGCGTTTCTGGAATACCGCGAGCGGTGTCACCACCGTCTGCAGGTTGCCCGCCGCCGTGACGAAATCCAGCTTCTCCACCAGCGCCCGTGCCGAGTGCTCGGTGCGCCAGGTGGCGACGCGCCTGGCGGTGGGCATCATCACCGCCGCGCCGCCGCCGCCCGGCAGCCGCACCTTCGGGTTCGCCCAGTCGCCGATCACCGAGACGTTGGTGCGGCCCTCGCCGTCCACCTGCGCGCAGCCGAGAAACACGAGGTCGAGGCCGCCGCGCGCGCACAGGTCGTAGAAGTCCTCGTTGGGAAAGATCGCCGGGGAGCCGGCGACGATGGCGGGATCGCTGGAGGAGTGGGGGATCTTCCCCGGCGCCGGCTCAACGCCGCCGGCGACGTTGAGATACGTAAAATGAAAATCGTAAGCGCGTTTCGCCAGCAGGCACGCCAGCATCGGCAGCGTCGAGTTGACGCCGCTGAACGCGACTTCGCCCGGCCGGATCTGCCGCGCGAGATTCGCCACGATATAGGAGAAGGGCGTCCAGCCGTCACTCGTCACTCGTCACCCGTCACGATGTTGATGCTTCAGGCGCCGCCGCCAGGTGCGCTTCCAGCACCCCGGGCGCGTCCTTCATGTACGCCTCCACCGCCGGGTAATCCACCTCGTAATCCGGGTGCATCGAGCCGGGCCAGGCGCCGCGCGGCACGATGGCGACGGCTTCCACCATGAAGCCCGGCACCAGCGTCAGTTCCGGCTGGGCCGCGAGCGTCTCGGTGGGCACCAGCCGCTCGGCGGTGACCAGTACGCGCTTTGCCGCGCGCGTCAGCGGGTGGTCCCAGAACGGCGAGCCGAGCACGCGCGCGTTGCCTTGCGCGTCGGCTTCTCCCGCATGGATCACCACGACGTCCGGGCGGATCGCCGGGATGACGTACACCTCCTGGCCCGAGCCGTACGGATCGGCGATCTTCTGCCAGCCGTTCAGCGCGGCGAGGTCGCTGCCGTGCACGCCGGCGACCGGCTGGAAGGGGATCCCGTATG
>CAZOQY010000032.1:0-2804 GCA_964581835.1 uncultured Streptomycetaceae bacterium
GCGGGCTGTTGGGCACGTAACCCAGGTGGTGCAGGTACGCCTGCATCCTGTCCTTCAGGTCCGGGTTGGCGTCGGCCGGCAACGGCTTGAGTCTCGCCATGCTTTCATCCTTGTCAATATCAGTCGGCTTTCAGGCCGGCGGATTTCACGACTTTCGCCCACTTCTGTATCTCGCTGCGCGTGAACGCGGCGAACTGCTCGGGGGTGGAGGTGACGATCTCGAACCCGGCGTTGAAGAGGCGCTCCTTCACTTCGGGAACCGCGAGCACCTTGATCGTTTCCGCATGCAGGCGGGCGACGATCTCTTTCGACGTGCCGGCCGGCACCGACAGCCCGTACCAGGACCCCGCCTCGTAGCCCGTCACGCCCGCCTCGGCGATGGTGGGAAGTTCCGGCGTCGAAGGCGAACGGCGATCGGTGGTGACGGCAACGCCGCGCAGCCTGCCGGCACGGACGTAGCCGATTGCCGACGGCATGGTGGCGAAAGCGACGGACACCTCCCCGCCGACCAGTGCAATCATCGACGGGCCGCCGCCCTTGTACGCGACGTGCGTCGTCTTCACGCCCGCCAGGCTGTTGAAGAGTTCCCCGGCGAGGTGCGCCGCCGAGCCGGTGCCGGACGAGGAATAGGCGAGCTGGTCGGGCCGCGCCTTCGCCAGCGCGATGAAATCCCTGACCGTCTTTACCGGCACCGAGGGGTGAACCACGAGAATATGGGGCGTGGTGGCAAGCTGGGTGATCGTCGCGAAATCACGCACCAGGTCGTAATTGAGCTTGCTGTAGAAGCTGACGCCGATTGCGTTCGAAATCGTGGCCAGCATCAGGGTGTAGCCGTCGGGCGCCGACTTCGCGGCCACCTCCGCCCCGATGTTGGCGCCCGCGCCCCCGCGGTTCTCCGGCACGACCTGCTGGCCGAGAAATTCGGACAGCCTGGGGGCCACGACCCGCGCCATGGTGTCGGTGCCGCCGCCGGGCGGAAACGGCACGATCAGGCGGATCGCCCGGGCGGGATACTGCTGGGATAAAGCCGTTGAACACGCCAGCGCCAGTGCGACGCCGGTCACGATTCGAAGCATGCGAGCCAACAGAAGATCGTCGCGATATTCCATTTCCCCCCCTCCCCATTTCACGCTTCACTTCGTCATCTGGCCATCACCTTCAGCACCTGGTCGGTCACGTCGACGCCGGGACCCGCGAAAATGGCCTCCTGCAGGATCACGTCGTACTTGCCCGCGGCCACGACGGTCTTGATCGCGACCCGGACATCCTCGACGAGCTTCGCGCGCAACTGCCGCCGGCGCAGTTCGTATTCCTCGGACAGGCGCACGACGTTCTGGTCCGACTCGCGCATCATGCCCTCGATCTCGCGGATCTTCGCCTGCGCCTCGGCAGGCGCCAGTTTCGCCTGGTCTTTCTCGAACTGCGCGCGCGCCGCCCCTATCCGCTTCTGCAATTCCTGCAACTGGCGGGTGCGCGGCTCGAACTCCTCGTTGAGCGATTTCACGGAGCGCGCGAAACCCGCCGACTCCTTCTCGATCCGGGCGAAATTGATGTAGCCGACCCTCACGCTCTGCGCCGCCGCGTCCGCCGCGCCGAGCAGCAGCGTCGCGGAGACCAGCACGATGGCCGCGATATCCAGTTTGCGATTCACGATTCACGACTCACGATTCACGCCTTTCTTCAGTGGACATCCAGCGCGTGCCGCTTCAGCGCCGACAGCGGCGCGAACTTGAGCACCTGTTCGTGCGTCGCCTCGAGCACGACGCGCGGCGCCATGCCGGCTTCCCACGCCTCGACCCAGCGCAGCACGTGCAGGCACCAGCGGTCGCCGGGCTGCAGCCCGCGGAAACGCATCTCCGGGCGCGGCGTGCTGAGGTCGTTGCCGCGGGCGCGGGAGAACTCGAGAAACTCCGCCGTCACCTTGACGCACACCAGGTGCGCCACGCCGTCGTGGCCGTGGGTGGCGCAGCAGCCGTCCCGGAAATAGCCGGTGACCGGCGCGAAGCTGCACGCCCGCAGCGGCCCGCCGAGCACGTTTTTTTCCTGCGCTGCCTCTTCGCTCATGGCCCGATGGTATCCGAAAAAGCAACGGGCGGCAGAATCAGCTATGCTTCCGCGACCCTTCAATGCATGGAGTTCCACCATATGACTACCCCAGTTTCGGGCGAGCTCACCGGCAAGGTCGCGCTCGTCACCGGCGCCTCCCGCAACATCGGCCGCGCGATCGCGCTCGCGCTCGCCCAGGCCGGCGCCGCGGTGGCGGTCAACGCGCGCACGGCGAGGGAAGACGCGGACAAGGTCGTGCAGGAAATCCGCGCGGCCGGCGGCCAGGCCGAGACCTGCATGGCCGACATCGTCGACCCGAAGGCGGTTGGCGCGATGGTCGAGAGCGCGGTGAAGCGCTTCGGCCGCCTCGACATCCTCGTGCTGAACGCGTCGGTGCGGAAGGAAACACCGTTCAAGGACATGAGCTTCGACGAATGGAAAAACCTGCTGTCGATCACGCTCGACGGCTCGTTCCACTGCGTCAAGGCCTGCCTGCCCCACCTCATCAAGGCCGGCGGCGGCTCGATCGTCACGCTGGGCGGAATGACCGCGCTCTCCGGCGCGAAGAAGCGCGTGCACGGCTCGGTCGGCAAGTTCGGCCTCTACGGCATGACGCGGGCGCTCTCGAAGGAACTGGGCGAGCATCGCATCAACGTCAACTGCGTCGCGCCGGGCCAGATGAACACCTCCCGCGCCTCGGACCGGTCGGCGCGCCCCGACGTGTCGAACGTACCGATGGGCCGCCGCGTCGAGCCCGA
>CAZOQY010000032.1:2904-17295 GCA_964581835.1 uncultured Streptomycetaceae bacterium
GCCCGTTCATTCCGGCCTGGCGCCGGAATCCTTGATGACTTTCGCCCACTTCTTCGTCTCCTCGCGTATCAACTGCGCCATCTGCTGCGGCGACTGGGCGATGACTTCGTAGCCGAGCGCGGCGAGGCGGTCCCGCACTTCCTTCTCCCGCAGCGGGCGGTCGAACCCTTCGTGCAACCGCGCGATCACCGCCCGCGGCGTGCCGGCGGGCGCCGCCACGCCGAACCAGCTCTGGTAGCCGAAACCGGGCACGCCCGACTCCGCGAGGGTGGGCAGTTCCGGCGCGAGCGCCGAGCGCGCCGGCGTCGCCACGCCCAGCAGCCGCGCCCTGCCCGATTTCGCCAGCGGCATGCCCGTCGGCATCCCGACCAGCATCATCTGCACCTCGCCCGCGATCATCGCGTTTGCCGACAGCGCGCTGCCCTTGAACGGCACGTGCACGACGTCGATCCCGGCGACGGTCTTCAGCAACTCCATGCCGAGGTGGAAAGCGCTGCCGTTGCCCGAGGACGCGTAATTCAGGCGACCGGGCTTCGACCGGGCCAGCGCGATCAGCTCCCTGACCGTCTGCGCGGGCAGCGCCGGGTGCGCGAGCAGCACGTGCGGCGTCATCACGGTGACCGCGACCGGCGCGAAATCGCGCAGCGTCTGGTACGGCGCCTTCGGGAACAGCGACGGGTTGACCGAAAAAGTGGAGTTGGTGCCGGCGAGCAGTGTGTAGCCGTCGGGCGTCGATTTCGCGACGATCTCCGCGGCGATCATGCCGGAACCGCCGCCGCGATTGTCGATCACCACGGCCTGGCCGAACTGCTCGGAGAGCTTCGCGGAAAGCACCCTCGCCTGGGTGTCGTTGGCGCCGCCCGGAGGCGAGGTGACCAGCAGGCGGATCGGGCGCGTCGGCCAGGTATCCGCCGCCTGCGCGGCGGAGGCCGCCATGAGCGCGGCGGCCGCGATGGCCTTGAAGAAGCTCTGCATATGTCTAAATTCGTCGCCCCGGCGAACGCCGGGGTCCAGTGAACCTGGAAAACATCATTTGCCACAGAGAACACAGAGTTCACAGAGAAAAACCAAGAACGTGTGCTACTTTCAAGCCTCGCCCATCTTGCAAGCGTGGCGTGCTGAATCAGTCCCTTGAATCTCTCTGTGTTCTCTGTGCTCTCTGTGGCTGAATTGCCGTTCTACAGGGAAAAATCAGAAGCGCTGCACCTCGGTCGCGAAGTCTTTCGGCGGCGTGGCGTTGAGGCGCTCGTTCTTCACGCTGTGATCGATCGACTCCATCTGCAGGATCTCGAGCATCTCGGGGCTCGAGCTCTCGAACCAGTAGTAGTAACCGCGCGGGATGTGGATGCCCTCCAGCGGCCCGAGCTCGGCCAGCACGACGTTGTCCTTGCCGTAGAACTTGACCCGCCCTTTCAGCACGATCCAGATGCCGTCCTGCGCCGGGTGCGCGTGCAGGTTGTTCTCCCCGCCCGACTGCAGCACCTGCACGGTGGCGTAGCACAGGTCGCTGCGGCACAGCCTGACGATGCCCTTTCCTTTCTCCAGCTTCTCCGGCTGCTGGTAGCCGAACACCGTGGGGTTCAGCTGCTTGCCCCTGAATTCCTGCGCCTGCCCCTGCTGCGCGCCGGCCACCGGCTTGTTGCCTAGCGTATTCATGTGTCTTCCCTTTTCCTTGATGATGGAAAAATATACACCGCCCCGGTCACCCGGGGAACGGCCTGAGCGGCTGGCTGCCCGCCGGCAGCGCGATGCGCGCCGTGTTGAGCACAATCGCCAGCATGAGATAGTAGCCCGCGACCGTCACCAGGTCGATCACGCCCTGCTCGCCGAACTTCGCCAGCGCCCGCGCGTAGGTCGCGTCGGAGACGCTCTTGTTGTGCAGGCTCTCCGTCAGCAGCTCGTAGACGATCTCCTCGTCCTCCGCCATGCCCGCCGGCCGCCGCCCGTCGGCCAGCGCGTCGGCGATGGCCGGGGCGAGCCCGGCCTTCATCGCGTGCTTGTAGTGCGACTGCCACTCGTAGGACTGCGACCAGAAGCGCGCCGCGATCAGCGTCGCGAATTCCATGAGGCGCCGGTCGACCGGGCACTGATAGCGCAGGTACTCGCCGACGCGCTGCACCCGCGTCATCAGTTCCGGGCTGCGCAGGAGCGAGATGAACGGCCCGCGCAGCTCGCCGCGCGGCCCCGCCGCGATCTCCGCCGCCGCCTGCTTCTGCGCCTCGGTCATCTTTTCGGGCGGGATGCGCGGCAGGCGCTCGGGCGGCACGGAGCGGGTCATCAATTACTCCTTCCAGACATCAAACAGTGGCCAGTCCCGGTCATTTGATCGCCTGCGGGTTGATCGGCGAGCCGACGGCGCCGGTGATCGGCAGGGGCGGTCCGCAGAACAGGAATTCGTAGACCTTGTCCGCCGCGCAGTCGTCGGCGAGGTCCTTGAGGTAGAAGATCTCGCCCATGGTGATGCCGACCATGGGAATGATGATCCAGTGCCAGGGCTGGAACGCCTCGGTACTCTCGTTCGGGCGCACCTCGCAGCCCCAGGTGTCGAAGCAGATCGCGGCGATCTCCTTGCGATGGATCCACTCGCAGGTCTCGAAGCGCAGCCCCGGCGCGTCGCCCGCCGAGTAGGTGCCCCAGTCGCCTTTTGCCAGGCAATGCTCCATCTGGCCGGTGCGCACGATCACGAAATCGCCGCGCCGCACCTCCACGCCCTGCGCTTTGGCGCAGGCGTCGAGCTCGGCGTTGCCGATGCCGAAGCCGTCCTCGAGATAGTCGCCGCCGAGCGCGCGCGGTATGTCGAGCAGCACGCCGCGCCCCACCATGCGGTCGCGCGTCTTGTGAATGCCGTTCTTCTTCGCGCCGGTCGAGTCCACCAGCCGCGCGTCGTAGCCGTTCCACATGCGGTCGCCGTAGAAGATGTGGCCGAGTGCGTCCCACTGCGTGCCGCACTGCAGCGGCATCGACACCATGTCGTCGGCGTAACGCAGTTTCCCCGCGTCCTGCGTGCCCGCGACCGCGTCGGTGCCGGTCGCGAGCATGGTGTGGATGGGATTGAAACGCCCGCCCCAGCCGGTGCGCTGCGGGCCGCTCGAATTGAAATCGAGGCCGAGCGCGAACGTCTTCCCCTTCCGCACCAGCGCGGCGGCCTTGCGGATGTCCTCCGGCGTCACGAAGTTGAGCGTGCCCAGCTGGTCGTCGGGGCCCCACCGCCCCCAGTTCTTCACGCGCTGCGCCATCTCCTCGAGCGTCTTCAGCGTGACGTCCTGTTTCAGCGGTCGCTTCGGCACCATTTTCATCGGCAAAGCTGGTTTGACCATGACGCCCCCTCAACCCTGCAGGCGCGGGAACAGCCGCAGCGCGTTGCCGCGGTCGATCGCCATCATGTCGGCCGCGCTGAAGCCGCCCTTCGCCAGGTCGTTGCTGACCCGCCTGCCGTCCCAGAACGGGTAATCGGTGCCGTAGAGCACCTGCGACGGCGGGATGATGGTCATCAGCGCCTTCAGCGCGCCCTCGTGGTGGCCCTGCGCTGTGTCGTAATGGAACTTGCGCAGCTCGTGCATCAGGCCGTTGGGCAGCACCGCCTTGCGGTCCTTCTCCACTTCCTCGCGCTGGAAGCGCGACAGCAGGAACGGCGTGACGCCGCCGCTGTGGGAAAAGATCCACCTGATGTCGGGATACTTCGCGGCGCCCCCCTGGAAGATCAGGCTCACCATCGTGCGCGTCGTGTCCACCGGGCCCTCGATGGCGTTGATCGAGATGTAGGGCATGATCTTCGAGCAGCAATCCGGCGTCGCCGGGTGCGTGTAGATCACGATCTTGCGCCGGTTCAACTCCTCCAGGATCGGAAAGAAGGCGGGATCGCCCAGCAGCCGGCCCTGGTAGCTGGTCCAGAGATAGATGCCGTCGGCCTTCAACGTGTCCATCGCGTACTCGATCTCGCGCAGGCTGCCGTCGATGTCCGGGAACGGGATGGAGGCGAACGAGCCGAAGCGGCCGGGGTGATCGCGCATGAGCTGCGCCGCGTACTCGTTCGACACCCGCGCGATCCTGCGCGAGCCCTCGACGTCGCCCATCCAGGCCTGCATCCCGGGATTGATGAGCGAGGTGAAGCAGGTGGCGATGCCGCTCTTCTCCATCTCCTCGAGCGTGGCCTGCACCGACCACCGCGCGTGGCCGAGCATTTTCTGCTTGAGCGCCGACGAGTAGCCCGGCGGGGCGAAATGGTGGTGCACGTCGATGCGGTACGGCTTGCCACCGGCCGCACCCGCCACTCCCGGTCCCGCGGTCTGGCACCCCGGCAGCAGCGCGCCCGCGCCGAGCGCGGTCAGTCCCGCCAGGAACCGGCGCCGCGACCCGGCGCCCGTGCCTTCATCCGGAATCTCACGCATGACCCTCTCCTTTGTGTTGTTTGTGTTGTTTATATTGTTTGTGCTGTCAACGCACGTTCCGCAGAAGCAATAATAGCCCGCCGAGAATAGCCGCGCCGTTCAGCAACATCAACCGCTGCGTGTTGCGCCGGACCGGGTCGGTCGCCGTCCAGAAACGGTGGAAGACCGCGTTGGCGACGACCGTGAAGACGATCAGGCACACGACGCCGACATCGGCGTGCCAGCCGGCGAGCACCAGCGCGCAACCGGTGAACTGCAGCGCGATGCCGGACCAGAACGCGGTGGCGGGCAGCGGCACGCCGAGGGCCGCCATGCGCTCGACGTGATCCCGGATCCGCGCGGGCGTCAGGTTGCAGACGCCGGCGACGACGAAAAATCCCACGATCAGCAACTTTCCTGTCGTATCCAGCCATGAAACGTCTGCTACCGTGGTCACTCGTCCCCCGTCACTCGTCACCCGGGCAAATCGTGACCGATATGCTAGGCTGGC
Organism: uncultured Streptomycetaceae bacterium; assembly: GCA_964581835.1. GTDB lineage: Bacteria > Pseudomonadota > Gammaproteobacteria > Burkholderiales > SG8-41 > SG8-41. Next base: position 7,783 of record CAZOQY010000032.1, read on the forward strand.
GCAACAACAGCCATAAGGAGGATGACATGCGGATTCCGCGTTGCCTGCCCCTGCTGCTCTGCCTGTTTTGCTGCACTGCGGCGGCTCAATCCTACCCGTCGCGTCCCATCCGCATGATCGTGCCGCAGGCGCCCGGCAGCGCCTCCGATAACGTCGCGCGCATCATCGCCGCCGAACTCGGGCCGCGCCTGGGCCAGCAGATCGTCGTGGACAACCGTCCCGGCGGCGCGCTCCTGCTGGGACTGGACCTCACCTCGAAGTCCACGCCCGACGGCTACACCATCGGCTACGCCATGATCGGCGCGCTCGCCATCAGCCCCAACATGCAGTCGAAACCGCCGCTCGACGTACTGAAGGATCTGCAGCCCGTCGCGCAGACCACCACCGGCCAGATGCTGCTCGCGACCGGACCCGCGACGCCGTTCCGCAGCGTCAAGGACGTGATCGCCCAGGCGAAGCAGAACCCGGATCAGCTCAACTACGCGTCCTCCGGCAACGGCACGCCCGGACACGTGAGCTTCGAGCTGTTCAAGTACCTGACCGGAACCCGCGTCACGCACGTGCCCTACAAGGGCGGCGCGGCGGGCATCGCCGATCTCATGGCGGGGCGCGTGCAACTGATGCTGGAGAGCACCAACTCGATCACGCCCTTCGCGAAAGCCGGCAAGGTGCGCGGACTCGCGGTGAGCGGGCCGAAGCGCTCGGAGGCGCTGCCCGAGGTGCCGACGATGGTCGAAGCGGGCGTGGCGGGCTACGAAGCAACGACGTGGACCGGCGTCGTCGCGCCGGTCGGTCTGCCGAAGCCCATCGTCGCGCGGCTCAATGCCGAGATCCAGGCGATGGTCGCCTCGCCCGCGTTCGCGGAGAGGGTGCGCGCGATCGGCTCCGAGCCGATGAGCGGCTCCACCGAACAGTTCTCGAAATTCATCCGCGACGAGAGCGCGAAATGGGCCGGCGTGATCAAGCGGGCGGGAGCGAAGATCGATTGACGCGCTTCGCGCGCCAATCGATCAGGGACGAGGGATGATTGATGAGGAATGAGGAAACGGCGTAATTCGCTTTTTCCCCTCAGCCCTCATCCCTCCGCCCCTCATCCCTCGGGCGTCAGGGCATCCTGACGACCACCTTGCCGAGTTGCGCGTTACTTTCCACGTACGCCTTCGCCGCCGGCAGCTCTGAAAACGGAAACACCTTGTCCACCACCGGGGTGATCTTCCCTTCGGCGAAACCGGGCAGCAGGTCTTTCGTGAATCCCTTCATCGCCTCGGCGCGCTGCGCCTGCGGCAGCAGCGCGTTCGACACGCCGAAGATCTGCAGCCGCTTGCCGTGCACGGTCTCGAGGTCGATCTCGGAGTGATGGCTGTTGTCGACGTAGCCGATGATCGCGATGCGCCCCTGGTTGGCGGCCGAACGCACCAGGTCGGGGAATACCGTGCCGCCGATGAGATTCAGGGACAGGTTGACGCCCTTGCCGCCGGTTGCCTCCAGCACCTTGTCGGCGAAGCCGGGGCCGGACGCCACGATGCCCGTGTCCATGCCGATGGCCTTCAGCTTGTCGAGCTTGTCCTTCGAGCGCGAGAGGCCGATCACCGTCGCGCCGAGATACTTGCCCGCCTGCACCGCGATCATGCCGACGCCGGACGCGGCGCCCGCTACCAGCAGCGTTTCACCGGCCTTCAACTTGCCGTACTGGCACATCGCCTCGTACGCGGTGATGGAGACGATCGGCACCGCCGCCGCCTGCTCCCACGACAGGCGCTGCGGCTTCGGCGCCGCCTGCGCCACCGCCATCACGACGTACTCGGCGTACGAGCCGCGCGCGCGCCCGAGCACGGCATCGCCGGGCTTGAACGCGGTGACGCCCTCGCCCACCGCCTCGACTTCACCCGCGCAGTCCCCGCCCGCCGGGTGCGCCTCGTGCACCTTGTGCAAGCTGATGCTCGCCATGATCTCGCCGCGGTTCAGCGACGCCGCTTTCACCTTGACCAGCAGCTCGCCCGCCTTCGGCTGCGGCTTCGGCATCTCGCGCGGCTCGTAGACGGTCTTGCCGTTGACGGAATTGATGTAGTAGCACTTCATTGTTTCCTCCTGTTTAACTGCGTCGCAGGTGGTGCGTCGCAGATGAGGCGTCTCAGATACTTCGTCGCAGGTAAGGCGTTGCAGGCGACGTATAGTCGCACGTTTTTCACGAGACGCAGTACCTGAGACGCTTTATCTGAGACGTTTTACCTGAGACGCCTCATCTGCGACGCATTACCGGCGGCGGAAGTCTTCGACCGACCGGGCGAAACTTCCGTCGCGGCGACGAAGGGCGCGGGTGACGGCCTTGGTCGCCCCGAAGGTATTGATCACCGCCGAGTGCTTGCCGGCGCCGCCGATCACCGCGATCAGGATGTCCTCCGGCTTCTGCACCATGGTGACCGGGGCATCGAGGCCGGCGTTGCCCAGCCGCTCCTTCCAGGTGACGCGCAGCCGCCGCTCGATGTTCTCCTTCGAGAAGCGCCCCATCGGCAGGTGGGCATGCTCGTGGAGGAAGCGCTTTGCGTCGGCCTTGCTGAAGCCGCCGTCCGCGACGGTCTTCGCGTGCTCGGGCGCCATCACGACGAGCGGCTGCGCTTCGTAGAAGATGTCGTTGGTGCCGGCATCGAGCATCGTGCCGGCGATGGTGGTGAGGATGCCCTCGGCCGTGATGCTCTCGTGATCGTTGACGTTGTGCGGGCACTCGGCGCCGATCACGGTCACCGCGCTCGCCTCGCGCGGAAGGCCGCGCTCGACGTGCAGCGGCTCCCACGGGCTTTCGGCCTCGTTTTCCGCCGCGAGGTAGCTGAACTTCGACGGCGCGCCGAAGGTGGACATGTCGCCGGAGCCGGGGATCGCGCCGCCGATGTTGACCAGCGCGAGCCGGATCGCGCGCCCGAGGGTGGCGTTGGCCTGCCAGCCGGGCCCGAACGCATTGTGGCCCGAGTTGATGTCGAGCTCCTTCGCCACCGGGCCGTTGACCAGCACCAGCGGCGCGCACAGGTGCGTCGTCGCCTGGATGGCGTAGAGGTTGAATGGCTCTTCGCACATCGTCTCGATCGCGAGCAGCAGCAGCGGGAAATATTCAGGACGGCAGCCCGCCATCACCGCGTTGGCGGCGAGCCGCAGCGGCGTCGCTTCGCCGTAGCGCGGCGCCATTTTCCCCACCGGCTCGTCCCACGGCCGGTCGCAGTACGCGAGCATCTGCTCGACCTTGCGCGCGGTCGGCGGGACGATCGGCAGCCCGTCGCTCCAGCCGCGCGAGCGCATCAACTCGTTCACCGCGTCGAAATCGTCCTCGGCCTCGAGGCTCGCGCCCGGCGCCTTCAGCAGGTCGGAAATGCTAGCGGTCATAATCGACAGGATTCATAAATAATCGATAAGAACAAAAACAGAATGAACAGGATTAACAAAATTAAATCCAGAAGCAAAAATCAGGCTGCTGTTTGAATCCTGTTAATCTTGTTAATCATGTCCATTAATGGTTTTGACGGGTTTTAAAGTTGTCCTGCCAATCCTGTCTATTTCTGCAGTTCCTTGATCAGATCCAGCACTTGCGGCACCGCGTGCCCGGCGCGCGCCCTGACGCCGTCGAGATCCTGGCCGCCCAGCGGGTGCGGGATCAGCAGCAGCGGCAGGTCCGGCACGCCGAACACGCGCGCCTGGTTCTTCCCCAGCTTGAGGAAGGGCTCGGAGCAGATGACGGCGGTGGACAGGCCGCGCTTCCGAAGCTCGCACATGTCGTGGACACTCCACGACGTGCACGACCCTCAATCGGCCATCGCGCTGACGACGAAGTCCGCCTCCCGCGTCAGTTGATCGAGCACGTCGTCCGGCGCCGGCAGGCTGACGCTGCCCTTGCGCGTCATCACCACCGATGCGACCGGCATCGCGGCCTTCACGCCCTCGACGATGAAGCGCAGCAGGTGATCGGCGTTGCCCTTGCTGTTGTCGAGCACGCCGAGCCGCAGCCCGCCCTTGCCCGCCTTGCGGCTGGCAGCGGCGGCGGCCGGCGCCGGGACCGGCGCTTCCGGAACGACCAGTGTGATCTTGCTCATCTCGCCTCCTTCGGTTTGTCTTTTCAATTGCAAAATCCTGGCGCCAGGCAACATGGCGCTAGGATTTTGCCGGAATGACGATCTGCGTCTGCGTGACGATGGCGGCGACCTGCCGGTCGGGGTTGCGGATGGTGGTCTGCCAGACCATGGTGGTGCGGCCGATGTGCAGCGGGATCGACTCCGCGCGCAGCACCGGGCGCTCGCCGGCCCGGAAGAAATTGGTCTTCGATTCCAGCGTGCCGGTGCGGTAGCCGGCCGGCAGGTTGGCGACGGTCCCGGCCGCGCCCATCACGTCGGCGAACGCCATCAGCGCGCCGCCGTTCACGCGGCCGGAGCGGTTGATGTGCATCGGCTTCACCCGCATCTCCGCCACGACCTTCTTTTTCGTGATCGAGACGATGCGCACGCCGAGCGCCCGCGGCATGCCGGACAAAAGCACCTGCCGCGCCGCCACCGGTCCCATCCCCAAGGCTTTTCTACTGGCTCTCGTCACTCGTCACCCGTCACTCGTCAGAATTTGCGGGAGGCATTATCCCGCCGCTGCCCGTCGCGGGCAACGCGCCCCACACTATGGACTGCGCCGGGCGCACGCGGACGGGCGGCGGCAAAAGACCCGGCACAAGTTTTGCGTGTAAAGTCACCGCCATGAGCGGCTACACGCTGAAAGACGTCGAAGCGGCCCTGGTCACGACAGCGCCGGACACCATCGGCGCTTTCAACGGCCTGCGCCTCGCTTCGGCGTTCCAGCCGGTGTTCAGCCTCGCCCACGGGCGCGCTGTGGGACACGAAGCGCTGCTGCGGGCCACCGACGCCGCGGGCCAGCCGGTGCCGCCGCTCGACGCGTTCCGCCAGGCGACGCAGTCCGGCCACACGGTGCTGCTCGACCGGCTCTCGCGCGCCATCCACGCGCGCAACTTCATGGCAAGAGCGCAGGACGACTCAAGCTGGCTGTTCCTCAACGTGAGCCCGCAGGCGATCGTGGAAGGCCGGCTCTACCACAGCCCCTTCTTCGCCGACCTGCTCGCGAGCACGGGCATCCCGCCGCACCGCATCGTGGTGGAGCTGCTCGAGTCCTCGCTCGACCAGCGCACCGAGCTCGACAGCTCGGTCAACTTCTTCCGCGAGCTGGGCTGCCTCATCGCCATCGACGACTTCGGCGCCGGCCACTCCAACTTCGACCGCATCTGGGAATTCAGGCCCGACATCGTCAAGCTCGACCATTCGCTGGTGCAGCAGGCCTACCGCGACCCCATGGTGCGCGGACTGATGCCGCGCATCTCATCCATGCTGCACGAGTCGGGCGCGCTGGTGCTGATGGAAGGCGTCGAGAGCGAGTCGCAGGCGATGATCGCGATGGACGCCGACGTGGATTTCGTCCAGGGCTACTACTTCGCGCGTCCCGCGCCCGGGCTCGCCACGGAACCGACCGGCGGCGCCTCGTTCGATACCCTGTTCGACGTCTACCGGCGCCTGGCCCTCCTCGAGCAGCGCGACTACCAGGCGGAGGTCACCCAGTACGCCCGCGCCCTCGATTTCGCGGCCAAGCAGATGAAGGCCGGCGAGCCGCTGAAGAACGCCGTCAGCCGCTTCCTCGGACTGCCCATGGCCGAACGCTGCTACCTGCTCGACCGCCTCGGCCGCCAGGCGGCGCCGGCCCTGCTCGCGCCCCGCGCCCGGGACCAGGCCGACCCGCGCTTCCTGCCGGTCAACAACGTCTCGGGCTCGAACTGGGCGCGGCGCCACTATTTTCGCCGCGCCGTCGCGCGGCCCGACCAGGTCCATCTCACGCGCCCCTATCTCTCGCTTGCCACCGCGGCGCTGTGCGTCACCGTCTCCATTTCCATCCGCGTCGGCGACGAGCTGTGCGTACTGTGCGGCGACATCAGCTGGAACGAAAAAATGTCTTCGGGCGACCGCTCGATCGACACCGCGCTGCCCACCCTGCCGGGTTGACCGGCCGGGTTGACCGCCGGGTTGACCGCCGGGTTGACCGCCGGGTTGACCACTACCAGCCGCTGCGTTAACGTCGCGCCGGACACCGCGCTGGAATCCGCCGGCGCAAGAAGAAGAGATCCGCGCCATGACCGACAAAACCGTCAGAATCATCCCGCCGCCCGATCCGAATCCCGTCAAGCCCGCCTACACGCCGCCGCCGAACGCGTGCGACGGCCACTGCCACGTCTTCGGCCCGGGCAAGCGCTTCCCGTACGCGAAGGAGCGCACCTACGAGCCGCCCGATTCGCCCAAGGAAAAGCTCGCGGCGCTGCACGCCCACCTCGGGTTCTCGCGCGCGGTGCTGGTGCAGGCGAGCTGCCACGGCACCGACAACAGCGCGATGCTCGACGCCATCGCCTCGTCGAAGGGCGCGTGGCGCGGCGTGGCGATGGTCGCGAAGAACGTGACGCAGAGCGAGCTGCAGCGGCTGCACGCCGGCGGCGTGCGCGGCGTGCGCTACAACTTCGTGAAGCACCTCGGCGGCACGCCCGAGCTGGAGACGGTGGAGAACATGGTCGTGCGCATCAAGCCGCTCGGCTGGCACCTGCAGCTCCACCTCGACAGCGACAACTTCGTCGAGCTGCGGACTTTCCTGAGGAAACTGTCCGTCCCGTTCATCATCGACCACATGGGTCGCGTCTCCGCGCAGAAGGGCCTCGAGCAGCCCGGTTTTCGCCAGCTGCTGGAACTGCTGAAGGACAGCCCCAATGCCTGGGTCAAGATCAGCGGGCCCGAGCGCGTCTCCTCCTCCGGCAAGCCGTTCTACGATGCCATCCCGTTCGCGCAGGCGTTGGTGAAGGCCGCGCCCGACCGCGTCATGTGGGGCACCGACTTCCCGCACCCCAACGTGAAATGGATGCCCAACGACGGCGAACAGGTCGACCTGTTCGCGAAGATGGTCGAGGACGACGCCACGCGCAGGAAGATACTGGTCGACAATCCGACCAAGCTCTACTGGTCCAACTGACCATCATGGACACCGGCGCCCGCGAAAAAACCCTCGACGAGATCAGGGCCGAGGTGCTGCGGCGGGCGGAGAAGCGCCTGAGCCCGTTCAACCACGTGCGCCTGGAAGACGCGCAACGCGTGGTACAGGCGCTGAAGAGCCTCGACCGCGATCACTGGGCCGAGGAATGGTGCCGCGTCGGCCTGCCGTACGAGGCAAAGGGCGACGAACTCGCGCAGCGCAGGGCCGGCGCCGCCGAGATCGGCGAGGCGTACTACAACGCCTTCGAGCTGTGTCGCATGGGACGCTACCCCTGCGCCAGCACGCCCGGCAAGAAGCAGGCCTACCAGCACTCGCTGCGCATCTTCCGCAAGGCGGCCGGGCATTTCGACGTGCCGCTCGAAGTGGTCGAACTGCCGTTCAAGGGCGGCAAGCTCACCGGCTACCTGCAGGTGCCGAAAACGAAAACCAAACCGCCGGTTGTCATGCATTGGGGCGGCGTGGACGGCTGGAAGGAAGACCGCCAGCGCGCCAGCGGCATGCTGCACGGCCACGGCATCGCCACGCTGACGGTGGACATGCCGGGCACCGGCGAGAGCCCGCTGCGTTACGCCGATCCCGACGCCGAGCGCGGCTACTCGGCCTTCATCGATCATCTGGCGCAAAGGAAGGACGTGGACGGCGGCCGCATCGGCGTATGGGGCGGCAGCTTCGGCGCCTACTGGGCGGCGCGCCTCGCGTTCGTCGAAGCGAAGCGGCTGAAAGCGGCGGTGTTCCAGGGCGGCAGCGTGCATTACGGCTTCCAGGAGAAATGGCTGCGGCCGGCGTTCGCCACCGGCGCATCCGGCTACCTGTTCGGGCCGTCGAGCATGTTCGAGGCGCGCAGCCAGGCGATGGGCGTCGCGACGCTCGAGGAATTCCTGAAGATCGCGCCCTCCTTCTCGCTCCTCGACCGCGGGCTGCTCGACCGGCCGTCGGCGCCGCTGCTCGGCGTCAACGGCAAGCTCGACGACATGGCGCCGGTGGACGACATCTACCTGCTGATGGAGCACGGCAACCCCAAGGAAGCGCGCATCTATCCCAAAGGCAGCCACATGGGCCGCACGCCCGGCATGCCGGAAGACGAGATCACGAAACTCATCACCGGCTGGCTGAATCAGCGGCTAAGAGGCTAGGACCGCCATGGCGATCTATCCCGAACTGAAGGGCCGCGCCGTCGCGGTTACCGGCGCGGCGCAGGGCATCGGCGCCGTCACCGCGCGCGCGTTCGCGCAGCAGGGCGCGAAGGTCGCGCTGCTCGACGTCGACGAGGCCGGCATGAAGGCCGTCGCCGACGCCATTGCCGCCGACGGAGCACAGGCGCTCGCGATCCGCGTCGACGTCACCGACGAACAATCGGTCAACGGCGCCGTCGCGGGCGTCGTCTCCGGGCTGGGCTCGCTCGACGTGCTGGTCAACTGCGCCGGCGGCTACGGCCGGCTCTCGAGCGTGGAAGACATGCCGGCGGAGGAATGGGACCGCACCATCGCGCTGAACCAGCGCAGCGTGTTCCTCACTTCGCGCGCGGCGATCCCGCACCTGAAGCGCTCGAAGGCGGGACGGATCATCAACGTCTCCTCCATCTCCGGGCGCCAGGTCACCGTCGCCTCCTCCCCCGCCTACGTTGCCGCCAAGGCCGCGGTGATCCAGCTGACGCGCTACCTTGCGCAGGAACTCGGGCCGCACGGGATCACCGCCAACGCCATCGCGCCGATCACGACCCTCACGCCGCGCGTCGCGGCGCTGCGCACGGAAGCGGAAGTGACGCGCATCGCCGCGCAGGTGCCGCTGAAGCGCCTCGCCGACCCGGAAGACCACGCCCAGGCGATGCTGTTCCTCGCGTCGGATGCCGCCGGCTACATCAACGGCGTGACGCTGGACGTGAACGGCGGCCGGGTGATGATGTAGGGATGAGGGTGGAGGGATGAGGGATGAGGATTGTTACGAAGCGTTGAGGTGACGGGATGCCTGCTTACTGGTTAGCACGCTGCAAGATCGATGATCCGGTGGAGTACAAGAAGTACACCGACCAGGTGCCCGGCATCATCGCGAAGTTCGGCGGCAAGGTGCTGGCGCGCGGCGGGCGCTTCCAGATCATGGAGGGTTCGGACAAGTATCACCGTTTCGTGGTGATCGAGTTCCCCACGCTCGAGCAGGCGGTCGCCTGCCACCGCTCGCCCGAGTACCAGAAGGCCGCCGCCTACCGCCGCGCCGCCGGCGTCGGCGAAGTCGAACAGGTCATCGTGGAGTCGGGCGACGCCACGAAGTAAGGCGGAAGGGTCATCCGCCGCGCGCGCATACGGCGCGCAGGTACTGCGTCTCAGATACTACGTCGCAGATACTACGTCGCAGATACTACGTCGCAGATACTACGTCTCAGATAAAGCGTCTCAGGTACTGCGTTTTACCTGCGACGCTATCTGTGACGCCTCACCTGCAACGCCTCACCTGCAACGC
>CAZOQY010000033.1:0-17090 GCA_964581835.1 uncultured Streptomycetaceae bacterium
GACCGACGCGGACGTCGACGGCTCGCACATTCGCACGCTCCTGCTCACTTTTTTCTACCGGCAGATGCGCGAGCTGATCGAGCGCGGCCACGTCTATATCGCGCAGCCGCCGCTCTACAAGGTCAAGCACGGGAAAACGGAGCGCTACCTCAAGGACGAACACGAATTGAAGCAGTTCCTCCTCGACCTCGCGCTGTCGGAAGCCGAGCTGCATACCGGCGCGGCCGGCCAGACGCTCACCAAGGACGCGCTGGAAAAGGTCGCCAAGGACTACCTCCTCGCCGAGGCGGTGATCGAACGGGTGAGCCGGCTGATCGACGAGGACGTGCTGCACGCGTTGTTGCGGCAGCCGGTGGCGCTGGACCTCTCCGACGAGAAGGCCGCGCAGTCGAGCGCCAGAACCCTCGTCGCCCTGCTCGAGCCGTTGCACATGAAGGTCGAGTCGAAATACGACGACAAGACCGAGCGCCACGTGCTGCTGGTGAGCCGCACCCAGCACGGCATCGTGCATCATTGCTACATTGACGCGGATTTCGTGCAGAGCGGTGACTACGAACAGATCCAGCGCACGGCGAAAGTACTGCAGGGACTGCTGACCGAAGGCGCCTACGTCAGCCGCGGCGAGCATCGCCACCCGGTCAAGGCATTCCGCGAGGCGATCGACTGGCTGCTGGGCGAAGTGCAGCGCGGGGTGGGCATCCAGCGCTACAAGGGGCTGGGTGAAATGAACCCCGAGCAGTTGTGGGAAACCACCATGGATCCCAAGACGCGGCGGCTGCTGAAAACCCAGATCGAGGACGCCATCACCGCGGGCGAGATCTTCTCCACCCTCATGGGCGATCTGGTCGAGCCGCGGCGCAATTTCATCGAAGCCAACGCGCTCGGCGTTCGCAACCTCGATATCTAGACTGCCTTGGCCGTTTTTTTCCTGGTTTTGGGCGAGGCTTTGGCCTTGGGCGCCGCCGGCGCGGTCTTGGACTTGGCCGGCGCCTTGGTCTTCCTGGCCGGCGTCGCAGTTTCTGCTGCCGGCGCCGGCGAGGCGGGTTTCTCGACCTTCGGCTTGCGCGCCTCGAATTCGAAACCGACCTTGCCCTCGGCCGTCTTGGCCAGGTAGGCCTTGAACGGGCGGCCCTTCTTCGAGATGAAGCGCGTGAACAGGTCGGTGCGTCCGGTGGTGAGCAGCTTCTGCATCTGGGCGCGCTCGATCGGCTGCTGCAGGATCATTTTGCCCGAGCGGAAATCGCAGCTGCGTTCCGCGCCGACGGCCTTCTCGCAAACGTAGACCGTCCCATACTCGAACACGCGCGAGCTGCATTTCGGGCAGGGCCCGATGCTCTCCTGGCTGCTGAAGTCGGGCGGATTGGCAGCCTCTTCCTCGAGCCGGGCCTGGCCGAAGTCGAACTCGATGCGCAGCTCGTTGTTCAACCGGATGCCCGCGGAGAACGGCTTGCCCATGCGGCTGCGGAAGCCGTTCAGCGGTCCGATGAAACGTTTCTCGATCAGCTCGGCGATTTCCTCGGGCGCCCACTCGCGCCCCGACAGCACCACCCACAGGGAAAAATCGCATTTCTGGCACTGGAACTTGCGGTAATTTTCCTGCACCACGCCGCCGCACTTGGGGCAGGGCGCTTCGACGGTGGCATAGGCTTCGTCGGGAATATCGCCGTTTCTGACGCGTTCCACGAGATCGCGGGTCACCTGCACGATGTGTTCCATGAACACGTCGCGCTTCAGTTCGCCGGCTTCCATCTGCTTCAGCTTGTACTCCCAGTCGCCCGTGAGTTCCGGCGAAGTGATCTCGTTGACGCCGAAATGATGCAGGGCCAGCAGCAGCCGGAAAGCCTTCCAGGTCGGTTTCAGCTCCCGCCCTTCGCGCACGACGTAAGCCTCGCGGATCAATCCCTCGATGACGGCGGCCCGGGTGGCCGGGGTGCCGAGGCCCTTCGCCCCCATGGCGGCGCGCAGTTCGTCGTCCTCGACCAGCTTGCCGGCGCCTTCCATCGCGGAGAGCAGCGTCGCTTCCGAGTAGCGCGCGGGCGGCTTGGTCTGGTTGGCGACGGCGTTGACTTCCAGCACGCCGACTTTCTCGCCGGCCGTCACGGCCGGCAGGTTCTGGGATTCGTCCTGGGAGGAGCGGCCATAGACGGCGAGCCAGCCCGGATTCTGCAGGACCCGACCTTCTGTCTTGAAATGGTGCTCGCCGACCTGGGTGATGCGCGTGGTCTGCAGGTACTCGGCCGCCGGGAAGAACACGGCGAGGAAACGGCGCACGACGAGATCGTAGAGCTTCTGTTCCGGCTCCGAGAGATGTTTGGGCGCCTGCAGCGTGGGGATGATCGCGAAGTGGTCGCTGATCTTCGAATTGTCGAAGATGCGCTTGTTGGACTTGACCCAGCCGCTCTTCAGCACGGTCTTGGCGAACGAAGCGTATTCGCGCTGGTCGCCCAGCATGTCCATCGTCTTCTTGACGGTGGCGACATAATCCTCGGGCAGCGCGCGCGAATCAGTGCGCGGATAAGTCAGGACCTTGTGCTTTTCGTAGAGCGCCTGCGCGAGGCCCAGCGTGTTTCTCGCCGAAAAGCCGAAGCGGCCGTTGGCTTCCCGCTGCAGGCTGGTCAGGTCGAACAGCAGCGGCGACATCTGCGTGGCGGGCTTGGTCTCCTCGTTGACGATACCGGTCTTGTCGCGGCAGAAGGCGGTGATGGCCTCGGCCTCATCCGCGCTCCAGATGCGCTCGGTCCTGCGCTCGGCGTCCTCGTCCTTCTTGAAGGCGGGATCGAACCAGCGGCCGGCGTACTCGCCCGCCTGGGCGCCGAATTTCCCGTGCACTTCCCAGTAGTCGCGCGGCTTGAACGCGCGGATGCGCTCCTCGCGCTCGACCAGGATGGCGAGCGTCGGCGTCTGCACGCGCCCGACAGTGGTGAGATAAAACCCGCCTTCCTTGGAATTGAAGGCGGTCATCGCGCGCGTGCCGTTGATGCCGACCAACCAGTCGGCCTCGGAGCGGCATTTCGCCGCGTCGGCGAGCGGCAGCAAGTCCTCTCCCGGCCGCAGGCTCTCGAATCCTTCCCGGATCGAAGCCGGCGTCATCGACTGCAGCCAAAGCCGCTGGATCGGCTTCTTCGCCTTCGCGTGCTGGACGATGTAGCGGAAGATCAACTCGCCCTCGCGGCCCGCGTCGCAGGCGTTGATGAGGCCGGTCACGTCCTTGCGCTTGATCAGGCGCAGCAGCACGTTCAGGCGCGGCTCGCTTCTCTCGATCGGCGCGAGCGCGAACTGCGGCGGGATCACCGGCAGGTGGGTGAAAGACCATTTGCCGCGCTTGACGTCGTGCTCGGGCGGCACGGTCAACTCCAGCAGGTGGCCCACGGCCGAAGAGAGCACGTAGTCGTCGCTCTCGAAATACTCGCCGTGACGGGCGAAACCGCCCAGCGAACGCGCGATGTCGTTCGCGACGGAAGGTTTCTCGGCGATGATCAGTTGCTTGCCCATTCGTGGGTCTTATCCGCCAGCGTGGCAAAAAGAGCGCCAGATGATAAGTACAAAAAACCATCCAGGCAAGCGGCATGCGCCGGCGCGCCCGGATAACATCAGCGGTGAACGCGCAGGTAGAAGCCGCCGGCAAGCGCCTCGACGCTGCCGTCCAGCTCGAGTTGCGTGAGCAATGCCGCGGTCTCGGCGGCCGACAGTCCGCTGCGCGCTGCAAGCGTATCCGCGCTGCAGGGATCGTGTCCCAGGGCATCCAGCACGGCGCGTGCGCGTGGATCATGGGCGCTGCCGCCGGCAGCCTCGAGCGTCGCCGCCGGCGCCGGCAGGCGCAGCTCTTCCAGCACGTCGCGGGCGCTTTCCACGAGCTTCGCGCCCTGTTTGATCAGCGCGTGGCAGCCCTTGGCGAGCGGCGAGTGAATCGAGCCGGGAATGGCGAACACTTCCTTGCCCTGCTCGGCAGCCAGCCGCGCGGTGATCAGCGAGCCGCTTTCCGCAGCCGCCTCGACCACCAGGCAGCCCAGGGCGAGGCCGCTGATCAGGCGGTTGCGCAGGGGAAAATGGCCGGCCAGGGGACGCGCTCCGAGCGGAAACTCGGACACGAGTGCGCCGCGCGCGGCGAGTTCGTGAGCGAGCGCGCGGTTGCGCGCCGGGTAGACGATATCGGCGCCCGTGCCGAGAAAGGCAATGCTGCTCGCGGCGCCGGCAAGCCCGCCGCGGTGCGCTGCGGCATCGACACCCAGCGCGAGTCCGCTTACCACGGTCAGGCCGGCGTCTGAAAGAGCGCGGGCGAAAGATTCCGCATTGGCCACGCCTTGCGCGGTCGCATGGCGGCTGCCGACCACGGCCAGCGACGGCCGCGCGAGCAGTTCGACGCGCCCCTTGACGTAGAGCAGAGGCGGCGGGTCGGGTATCTGCAGCAGTTGTTGCGGGTAGGCGCTGTCGGCAAGCGTCACGACGTGGTTGCCGGGTTGCTCGAGCCAGGCGGCGGCGGTCGCGATGATTTCTTCCGGGACGCCCTGTTTGATCGCGGCCGCGACCGGGCCTGTCACGTGTCGGGCCAGATCACCGCGGCTCGCCGCCAGCGCCGCGCCGGGTCCGCCGAAGGCGCCAAGCAGCCGGCGCAGGCGCTCGCTACCCAGTCCCGGCACCAGGCTCAGCCTGAGCCAGGCGGCGAGATCCTCGTCGAGCGGCATGTCGCGGGGACAAAAAGCAGCGCGCCGTTCAACAGCAACGGCGCGCGATCTTGTAAATCCCGGGAGACGAAGCCCCCGGGTAATCAGGGGTTGATGACGACGTCGTTGACCGCCACCGGGCGCGAGGCCTGCATCACGAGCCCGAACGCGGCGCGGTCGAAGGTCCGGAACACCATCACGAGGCCGTAGCGTTCATCCGGCAGCTTGGCGGCGTCTTCCGGCCGGATCGGTTTCCCGCCTTCGAGCAGCGAAGCGTCGCGCGACCTCAACTGCTCGCTGTAGTAGGTCCGCGGCTTGTCGCTCCCGCTCAGGCCCTCGCGGCCGTAGAGCGGCGCCATGCGCGTTTCGTACTGCGCAGTGCTCTGGTGGCGGAAGATGGCCAGCACATGCCCGACTTCGAGGCCGTCCTTGGTGCCCTTGGACAGCGCCACGATGCCGGAGGGGCCGGTTTCGCCCAGGTTGCCGTAGGTCGAGACGATGCGCCCGCGCACCTGCTTCACCGGAGCGCGCGGCACGTAGGAAAAGGTAGGCCGTTCCTTGCCGGCGGGCAGCAGGCGGTCGCCCACGTAGATTTCCTGCTGCGACTTGGTGATCTCGATGGTGCTTTGCTCGGCGAACTTGAGCACGCGCGCTTCCCCGAGGTAGACCGCCTGGTAGCCCAGCAGCTCGTTGGTTTCCGGGTCAACCAGCGCATCGCCGCGGCGGAATACCTGCCACGAAGAGCCCTTGTCCTTGGTGATGCCGGTGACGTAGGCGATATTGCCGGCGCCGATCGCGACGCGGTTTTCCTGGTTGGCGAGTATCGACGGCGTGTCGTCGAGCTCGTTCGGGCCGATCACCAGGGGCCGGGAGAGGAAAGGCTCGATGGCCGACGGCGGGATCGCCGGCACCGCCGCATCCGCCAGCGGTTCGATGCGGGTCCGCGGCGAGAGCCGGACGACGTTGCCGCCGCCACTCTGGCCCTCAACCAGGCGTAATTGCGCCTGTTGCCCCGAGCGGTCGAGCACGACGACATCGCCCGGATAGATGCGGTGGGGGTTCTTGATCTGCTCCTGGTTCATCTTCCACACCTCGGGCCATTTCCAGGGGTCCTTGAGGAAGCGTCCCGAGATGGACCAGAGGGTGTCGCCCGGGACCACGATGTAGCGGTCGGGGGCATCCTCTTTAACGGCGCCGGCATCCGCTGCCAGGGCCGGCAGGCACGGAGTCATCAGCAAAATCAGGGATATAATTGTCTTGCGCATGTACGCCCCCAATTCAGAACATTCAGATTAATAAGGCGCAGCCCTTGCAACGGCGCTGCGCCCGAGAGTTTGGTTTAAATTCTGCATCTAGTTGATTAAATTAGCAAGCTTTTCCATGTCCGCGCTCACGATATTGCGCTATCCAGACCCACGGCTACATCAAGTAGCCGCCCGGGTGGAGCGCTTCGACGACAAAATACGACAGCTAATCAAGGACATGGCAGATACCATGTATGCTGCGCCCGGGGTTGGTCTGGCCGCAACACAGGTCGACGTGCACCTGCGCGTGATCGTCATCGATATCTCGGAAACGCGCGACCAGCTGAAGGTGTTCGTGAACCCCGAATTGACGGCCGCCAGCGGCGTAGCCGACCGCGAGGAAGGCTGCCTGTCGGTGCCCGAAGTCTACGAGAAAGTGCAGCGCGCCGAGCGCGTCACGGTGCGGGCCCAGGACGGCGACGGCCGGCCCTATACCCTGGAAGCGGAGGGGCTGTTCGCCGTGTGTATCCAGCACGAAATGGACCATCTCGAGGGCCGGGTTTTCGTCGAGAAACTGTCGCGTCTGAAGCAGAACCGCATCCGCGCCCGGCTGAAAAAGCAGGAGCGGCGTCAGCCGGCGCCCGACGCCGGACGAGCGGTGCTTTGACCGCGGCCGCCGGCGCTTGAAACAGGCGCGGCGCACGCCACCGCGGGCGCGAAACACTTCGGTTTTCCCCCCGTTCCACAGCACGTTCATGACGCACTCCTGCTTCAGCCCGCGGGCTCCGCGATGAAACTCGTCTTCGCCGGCACGCCCGAATTCGCGGCAGTATCGCTGGCGGCCCTGCTCGCGGCGAGGCACGAAGTCACGCTCGTGCTGACCCAGCCGGACCGGCCCGCCGGACGCGGCCGCAAGCCGCAACAATCGGCGGTGAAGCGTCTCGCGCTTGAAAAAGGCCTCGCCGTGCTGCAGCCGCTCACCCTGAAAGATCCGGCGGCCCATGCCGAGATCGCAGCCGCGTGCCCGGAGGCGATGGTGGTGGCCGCTTACGGATTGCTGCTGCCGCCGGCAGTCCTGGCACTGCCCGCGCGCGGCTGCGTCAACGTTCATGCCTCGCTGCTGCCGCGCTGGCGCGGGGCGGCGCCGATCCAGCGCGCGCTGCTCGCCGGCGATGCCGAGACCGGCGTGACCATCATGCAAATGGACGAAGGTCTCGATACCGGCGCCATGCTGCTGCAACGGTCGATCCCGATCGATGCGCGCGATACGGCCGGCACGTTGCACGACAGGCTGGCAGCGCTCGGCGCGCAATTGCTGGTCGAGGCGCTGGCCACGAATCCCGCGCCGCGCGCGCAGGATGGCGCAGTCGCCACCTACGCTTCGCGCATTGCCAAGGGCGACGCCGAGATCGACTGGCGCAAGCCGGCCGCCGAGATCGAGCGCCAGGTGCGCGCCTTCGATCCAGCGCCGGGCGCGCAGACCGGGTTCGCGAATGCCGCGCTGAAGATCTGGCGCGCCGCAGTCGTCGCCGGCGCCGGCGCCGCGCCCGGCACCGTAATGGCTGCCGAGGCGGACGGCATCATCGTGGCTTGCGGTGAAGCGGCCCTGCGCGTCACCGAGTTGCAGCGCGCGGGCGGCAGGCGGCTTCCGGTGCAGGTTTTCCTGTCCGGTTTCAGGATCGCGCCAGGGGCGAGCTTCGGGCCCGGCCATGGTTGAGGTGCAGCGGCTCGCGGCCGCCGTCGTCGCGGGTGTGCTCGCCGGGCGCAGCCTCGACGCCGAGCTGGCGCAGGCCTGGCAGCGGCACGCGCAACTCGACGAGCGCAGCCGCGCGGCGGTGCAGGATCTTGCCTACGGAACGCTGCGGCTGCTCGGCCGCTTCGACGCGCTGCTCGACGCGCTGCTCGACAAACCGCTGAAGGACGCGCGGTTGCGCCCGCTGTTGCTGGTTGCGCTCTACCAGCTCGAAGGCACGCGCGCCGCGCCGCACGCGGTCGTCGACCACGCCGTGCGCGCGTGCAAGGTCCTCGGCCTGACTTCCGCCCAGGGACTCGCCAACGCGGTACTGCGCAATTTCCTGCGCAAGCAGCCATCGCTGGGCGCGAGCATCCAGAAGAGCGAAACCGCGCGCTACTCCCACCCGCAGTGGTGGATCGACAAGCTGCGCAACCAGTATCCGGCGCATTACGCGGCGGCGCTCGAGGCGGACAATTCCCGCCCGCCTCTCGCGCTGCGCGTGAACCGCCGCCGCTCCAGCGTCGCCGAGTACCTGGAGCGGCTGGCGCGCGAGGGCATCGCGGGCGAAGCCGGCGGCGAGGCGGCGGTGTGGCTGCACAAACCGATGCCGGCCGGGCGCATACCGGGGCTGGCCGAGGGACTGGTGTCGGTGCAGGATGCCGCGGCGCAGCGCGCCGCGCCGCTGCTCGATTCGGCCGACGGCATGCGCGTGCTGGACGCGTGCGCGGCGCCCGGCGGCAAGACCGGGCACGTGCTGGAACTGGCCGACGTGGCGTTGACGGCGCTCGACCGGGACGAAGGCCGGCTCGCGCGGGTGCGTTCGAACTTGCAGCGACTCGGGCTCGTCGCCGAGGTGGTTTGCGGCGACGCGTGCGAACCGGCTTCATGGTGGGATGGAAAACCGTTCGACCGCATTCTTGCCGATGTTCCCTGCAGCGCCTCGGGGGTCGCGCGCCGCCACCCCGACATCAAGTGGCTGCGGCGCGAAACCGACCTCGCGCATTTCGCGCGCGAGCAGAGCCGCATGCTCGATGCGCTGTGGCAGGCGCTGGCGAGTGGTGGTAAATTGCTGTACGCAACCTGCTCCGTGTTCCGCGAGGAAAACAGCGACCAGGTTGCGCGGTTTCTGGAGCGCCACCGGGACGCGACGCGCCAAGCGCTCCCCGCGGTCAACGACGACGAACAATTGCCAGCGGGCCAACTGCTTCCGGACGGACGGCATGACGGCTTCTTCTACGCGCTCCTGCAGAAGTCCTAACGGGTTGGTTGCGCTGCTCATCGCGCTGCTGCTGGCGCTGTTCGCCGGCCTCGGCGCCGCGCCGGCGCGGGCCGACGGCATCGAGATCAGCAAAGCGGCCCTGGTCGCGGCCGAGGACGGCTATTTTCTCGAGGCCGATTTCAACATCGCGCTCACCCACACGCTGGAGGACGCGTTGAACAAGGGCGTGCCGCTGTACTTCACGCTCGAATTCGAACTGATCCGCCCGCGCTGGTACTGGCTGAACGAGAAGATCGCCAACAAGCGGCAGCAGTACCGGCTGGGCTACAACGCGCTGACGCGCCAGTATCGCGTCGGCATCGGCACGCTCTACCAGAACTTCGCGACGCTGGCGGAGGCGCTCACGTTTCTCAGCCGCGTGCGGCTGCGCGACATCGCCGAGCCGGGCGCGCTCGGCAAGGGCGCGAGCTACACCGCCGCGCTGCGCATGCGGCTGGACAGTTCCCAGCTGCCGCGGCCGTTCCAGATCAGCGCGGTCGGCTCGCGCGAATGGAGCGTTTCCTCCGACTGGTATCGCTGGACCGTTTCGCCATGAGCGCCGCCGCCCCGCACGTCAAGCCCGCGCTGCCCGCCGCCGTGGTGCGCTACGTCCTGATCCTGTGCGTGAGCCTGGTCGCGGTCGCGGTATTCCTGCTCGCCGCCTCGAGCGCCAACCCGGTTTCGTTCGCGGAGCGCTACCCGTTGCTGCTGGCGCTGAACGGTGCGGTGGCGCTGATGCTGACCGCGCTGGTGGTCTACCAGTTCGTCACGCTGCGCCGCAAGCTGAAAGCCGGGGTGTTCGGCGCCAAGCTGACGCTGCGCCTGGTGCTGCTGTTCGCGCTGATGGCGGTCGTGCCGGGCGCGCTGATCTACGGCATCTCGGTCCAGTTTCTCGCCCGCTCGATCGAGTCCTGGTTCGAGGTGCGCGTGGACAAGGCGCTCGAGGGCGGCATCAACCTCGGCCGCAACGTGCTGGACGGCTCGCTGAAGGAACTCACGGCGCGGGCCAACGACATGGCCGCCACGCTCGCGACCCGGCCGGTGGCCGAGCATCCCGCGGTGCTGAACTCGCTGCGCGAGCAGGCCGGCGTGCAGGAAGCGACCTTGTTCAGCGAGCGCGGCCGCATGCTGGTGTTCTCGGGCAACGAGCGCGTGGGACTGCTGCCGGAACTGCCCGGCGCGGCCGCGTTGAAGCAGATCCGCTCGCGCAAGCCCTACAGCGCGGTCGAGGCGCTGCCCGACAAGGGACTCTACCTGCGCGCGGTGGTGCCGGTGCCGGTCGCGAGCCTGGCCGACGACCCGCGCGTGCTGCAGCTGCTGCAGCCGGTTCCGAAGCAGCTCGCGCAGGACGCGGAGACGGTGCAGGCGGGTTACCGCGAGTACCAGGAGCTCACGCTTTCCCGCCGCGGATTGAAACGTCTTTACGGCATCACGCTGACGTTGACGCTGCTGCTTGCGCTGCTGTCCGCGGCGGCGCTCGCTTTCGTGCTCTCGGACCGGCTGTCGGCGCCGATCGGCGCGCTGGTGGCGGGCACGCGCGCCGTGGCGAGCGGGGATTTCAGCCAGCGCGCGGCAGTCGCCTCGAACGACGAGATCGGCGTGCTCACGCAGTCCTTCAACGCGATGACGCTGCAGCTCGCCGAAGCGCGCGCGCAGGCCGAGCGCCACCAGGCGGCGCTGGCGCAGGCCAAGGCCTACCTCGAGAGCATGCTCGCCAATCTTTCCGCCGGCGTGCTGGCGTTCGACGAGGAGCTCAACCTGCGCGCCGCGAACCACAGCGCGGGCACGATACTGGGCATCGATTTCACGCCGCTGCTGGGCGCGGCGGTGGAGCGCTGGCCGGCGCAAGCGCCCGGCGTCGCCGAGCTCGGGCAGAAAATTGCCGCAGCGTTCGGACGCGCCGGCGCAACCGGGTGGGAGCAGCAGATCGAGCGCGCCACGCACGGCAGAACCCAGCTGCTGCTCCTGCGCGGCACGCGCCTGCCGCGGGGCGCCGAGGGCGGCTGCGTCGTGGTGTTCGACGACATCACCCACCTCGCCGAGGCGCAGCGCACCGCGGCCTGGGCCGAGGTCGCGCGGCGGCTCGCGCACGAGATACGCAACCCGTTGACGCCGATCCAGCTCTCCGCGGAGCGGCTGCAGGTGAAACTCGCCGGCAAGCTCGCGGAACCCGACGCCGAGGTGCTCGCGCGCTCGACGCAGACCATCGTCAACCAGGTCGCCGCCCTCAAGAACATGGTGGACGCGTTCAGCCAGTACGCGCGCACGCCCGAGCCCTCGATGCGGGAACTCGACTTGAACGCGCTGACGCGCGAGGTGCTGACGCTCTACGAGTCTTCCCTGGGCGGCGCCGTGCGCCTCGATCTCGCCGCCGGGTTGCCGCTGGTGGTGGGCGACGCGGCGCAGTTGCGGCAGGTGATACACAATCTGCTGCAGAACGCGCAGGATGCGCTGGCCGAGACCGGCGACGCGCGCATCGTCGTCGCGAGCGCCGCCGAGGCGGGCACGGTGCAACTGACCGTCACCGATAACGGCAGCGGGTTTTGCGAGCAGGTGATGCAACGCGCGTTCGAGCCGTACGTCACCACCAAGCCCAAGGGCACCGGGCTCGGGCTCGCCATCGTCAGGAAGATCGTCGAGGAGCACGGCGGCACGGTGACCATCGCCAACGTCGCCCCGCGCGGCGCGCGCGTTGCGATACAGCTGCCGGTGCTGGCGCAGGATGCGGCGCGACGGCCGTCGCGCGCGCAGGTTTGACAAACTGGAGAGCGAGTTCCGCGGTTATGCAGCAGATCCTGGTCGTAGACGACGAAATCGGCATCCGTGAGCTGCTCTCGGAGATCCTCTCCGACGAGGGCTACCAGGTGCGGCTCGCGGAAAACGCGGCCGCGGCGCGCGCGTTCCGCAGCCAGACGCGCCCGGAACTGGTCCTGCTCGACATCTGGATGCCGGACACAGACGGCATCACGCTGCTGAAGGAATGGGCGGCCGCGGGCCTGCTCACCATGCCGGTGGTGATGATGTCCGGGCACGGCACCATCGACACCGCGGTCGAGGCGACCCGCATCGGCGCCTACGATTTCCTCGAGAAGCCGATCGCGCTGCAGAAACTGCTGGCCACGGTCGGGCGCGCGCTGAAGCAGGGCGGGGAACAGGCGCAGTCGACGCTGTCGCTGGCAAGCCTGGGACGCGCGCCGCTGATCGTCGAGTTGAAGCAGCGCCTCGAGCGCATCATGGGCCTGCGCACGCCGCTGCTCCTGACCGGCGAGCCGGGCTGCGGTCTCGAGCTGGCCGCCCGCTTCCTGCACCAGCGCAACACGCCGTGGGTGGCGCCGGATTCCCATGCGCCGCTGGCCGAGGCGCCGCTCGATCTCCTCAACCAGGCGCGCGAAGGCACCCTGTTCCTGCGCGAAGTCGCCGACCTCTCGCGCATCGAGCAGAAAGGACTGCTGCTCGCCGCCTCCAAGCTCGAGCGCTACAACGTGCGGCTCGTCAGCGGCGCGAGCCACGACCTGGCGGAACTGGTGGCGCAGGGCGCCTTCGACAGCCGTCTCTACAGCGTGCTGGCGGCGGCCACCATCCGGGTGCCGAGCCTGCGCGAGCACCGCGAGGACGTGCCCGACATCGCCAACCTGACGCTCTCGCGCATGGTGGAAGCCAGGGAAACGGCGCCGCGCCAGTTCACCACCGCGGCGCTGAACGCCCTGCGCAATTACGACTGGCCCGGCAACCTCGCCCAGCTGGAGAGCCTGGTGCGCACCCTCGCTCTCACCTGCGCGTCCGAGCAGATACCGGTGGAGGAAGTGAGCCGCGCCCTGCCCGCGCCCGTCGCCGGGCTGCCGGTCACCCACAACCTGGCGCTCGACCTGCCGCTGCGCGATGCGCGCGATGCCTTCGAGCGCGCCTACTTCGAGTACCACATCGCCCGCGAGGGGGGCAACATCAGCCGCGTGGCGGAGTCGGTCGGGCTCGAGCGCACCCACCTTTATCGCAAGCTGAAACAGCTCGGCATCCGCCTCTCCCGCAAGTCCGACAACGGCGAGCCGCAATAGCGCCGGCGCACCGCAGCCCGCTGCGCCCGTTTATAATGGGCGCACCGTTCGTTCCCCCGCCAGGAAAATCCGCATGAATGCCCGTGTCGAGCTGGCCAACGCGATCCGCGCGCTGGCGATGGACGCTGTACAACAGGCCAATTCCGGACATCCCGGGATGCCGATGGGCATGGCGGAGATCGCGGAAGTGCTGTGGAACGATCACCTCCGCCATAACCCCGCCAACCCCGCCTGGGCCAACCGCGACCGCTTCGTGCTGTCCAACGGCCACGGCTCGATGCTGCTCTACGCCGTGCTGCACCTCACCGGCTACGACCTGCCGCTCGAGGAGCTGAGGCGCTTCCGGCAGCTGCACTCGAAGACCCCGGGTCACCCCGAGTTCGGCTGCGCGCCCGGCATCGAGACCACCACCGGCCCGCTCGGCCAGGGCATCGCCAACGCCGTCGGCATGGCGCTGGCGGAGCGGCTGCTGGCGGCGGAATTCAACCGGCCCGGGCTCGAGATCGTCGACCACCACACCTACGTGTTCATGGGCGACGGCTGCATGATGGAAGGCGTCTCGCATGAGGCGTGCTCGCTCGCCGGCACGCTGGGACTGGGCAAGCTCATCGCGATCTACGACGACAACGGCATCTCGATCGATTCCGAGAAGGGCAACATCCGCCAGTGGTATACCGACGACGTGAAGCGCCGCTTCGAGGCCTACGGCTGGCAGGTGATCGGCCCCGTCGACGGCCATGACGCGGATGCGATCAACCGCGCGCTGAAAAAGGCGAAGCGCGAGAAAACGCGGCCGACGCTGATATGCGCGAAAACCGTGATCGCGAAAGGCGCGCCGACCAAGGCCAATACCGGGGCCGCCCACGGCGCGCCGCTGGGCGAGAAGGAAATCGCCGCCACGCGCGCGGCGATCGGCTGGAACCACCCGCCGTTCGAGATCCCGAAAACGGCGTACGAAGGCTGGGACGCGAAAAAACGCGGCGCATCCGCCGAGCGGCGCTGGAAGAAGCTGTTCGCCGCCTACGAGGCGCAGCACCCGCAGGCCGCCGCCGAGTTTCGCCGCCGCATGACGGGCGCGCTGCCGGAAGACTTCGCGGGGCGCGCGGACGCCATGCTGAAGGAGGCCGACGCGAAGGCCGAGACGATCGCGACGCGCAAGGCCTCGCAGAATGCGCTGGAGGCGCTGGTGGCGGCGCTGCCGGAAATGATCGGCGGCTCGGCCGACCTCGCCGGCTCCAACCTGACGATGGTGAAGGCCTCGAAGGCGGTCGGGCCCGAAGGCGGCGGCAACTACGTTTTCTACGGCGTGCGCGAGTTCGGCATGTGCGCCGTCATGAACGGCCTGGCGCTGCACGGCGGTTTCATCCCCTACGGCGGCACTTTCCTGGTGTTCTCGGACTACGCGCGCAACGCCTTGCGCCTCGCGGCGCTGATGAAGCAGCGCGTGGTCCACGTGTTCACGCACGATTCCATCGGGCTCGGCGAAGACGGACCGACGCACCAGCCGGTCGAGCACGCGGCGAGCCTGCGCATCATTCCCAACCTGCACGTGTGGCGGCCGTGCGACACCGTCGAGACGGCGGCGGCCTGGACCGCGGCCCTCGGGCGCAAGGACGGCCCCACCAGCCTGCTGCTCACGCGCCAGAACCTGCCTTTCGTGAAACGCGACGCGCAGCAACTGGCGGCGGTGGCCCGCGGCGGCTACGTGATCTCCGAGGCGACGGGGGGTGCTGCGCGCGCCATCGTGATCGCCACGGGCTCCGAGGTCGGCCTCGCGCTGGAAGCGCAGAAGCTGCTGGCGCAGGAAAACATACCGGTGCGCGTCGTGTCCATGCCGTCCACCAGCGTGTTCGACGGCCAGGACGCGGCCTACCGCGCGTCGGTGCTGCTGCCCGGCGTGAAGCGCGTCGCGGTGGAAGCCGGCGTGACCGCCGGGTGGCGCCAGTACGTGGGACTCGACGGCGCGGTGGTGGGCATCGACCGCTTCGGCGAATCGGCGCCGGCCGGCGAGCTGTTCAGGTATTTCGGGTTCACGCCGGAGAAGGTGGTGACGGCGGTTAAAAATATCCTGTAGAGACAATCTGGAGAAGAGGATGACTATCAAGGTCGGCATCAACGGGTTCGGTCGCATCGGTCGCATGGTGTTTCGCGCGGCAGTACAGCATTTCCCGGACATCGAGGTGGTCGGCATCAACGACCTGCTCGAGCCGGATTACCTCGCCTACATGCTCAAACACGATTCCGTGCACGGCCGTTTCCAGGGCGAGATCGGCGTCGATGGCAGCACCCTGATCGTTAACGGCAAGCGCATCCGGCTGACCCAGGTGAAAGACCCGGCCGAGCTGAAATGGAACGAGGTGGGTGCGGACATCGTGGTCGAGTCCACCGGCCTGTTCCTCGACAAGGCGTCGGCACAGAAGCACCTCGCCGCAGGCGCGAAGAAGGTCATCATGTCGGCGCCGTCGAAGGACGACACGCCGATGTTCGTTTTCGGCGTGAACGACAAGACCTATGCCGGCCAGGCCATCATTTCCAACGCATCGTGCACCACCAACTGCCTTGCCCCGGTGGCGAAAGTGCTGAACGACAAGTGGGGCATCAGGCGTGGCCTCATGACCACCGTGCACGCCGCCACCGCGACGCAGAAGACCGTGGACGGTCCTTCCAGCAAGGACTGGCGCGGCGGCCGCGGCATCCTCGAGAACATCATCCCGTCCTCGACCGGCGCGGCCAAGGCGGTGGGCGTGGTGATCCCCGAACTCAACAAGAAGCTGACCGGCATGGCGTTCCGCGTGCCCACGTCCGATGTCTCCGTCGTCGACCTGACCGTCGAGTTGAGCAAGCCGGCGACCTACCAGGAAATCTGCGCCGAGATGAAAGCGCAGTCCGCGGGCGCGCTGAAGGGCGTGCTCGCCTACACCGAGGAAAAGGTCGTCTCCACCGATTTCCGCGACGAGATCTGCACATCGGTGTTCGACGCGGAAGCCGGCATCGCCCTCGATTCCACCTTCGTCAAGGTCGTCGCCTGGTACGACAACGAGTGGGGTTACTCGTGCAAGGTGCTGGAAATGGTCCGCGTCGCGGCAAAGAAATGACGTTTCGCCGCCTGACCGACTTGCCGCTCGCCGGCAAGCGCGTCTTTATCCGTGCCGATCTCAACGTTCCCCAGGACGACGCCGGCAACATCACCGAAGACACGCGCATACGCGCGTCCGTGCCCGGTATCGAGCATGCGCTGAAGAACGGCGCGGCGGTCATGGTGACTTCGCACCTGGGACGCCCCACCGAGGGCAGGCTCGAGCACGCGGACTCGCTCGCGCCGGTCGCGAAGAGACTGGGTGAAATGCTCGGCCGGCCGGTGCGGCTCGTGCAGAACTGGGTCGACGGCGGCGTCGACGTCAAGCCGGGCGAAGTGGTGATGCTCGAGAACTGCCGCGTCAACCCGGGCGAGAAGAAGAACGATGAGGGGCTCGCGCGCAGGATGGCGGCTCTTTGCGATGTTTACGTCAACGACGCGTTCGGCACGGCGCACCGGGCGGAAGCGACTACCCACGGCATGGCGAAGTACGTCCCCATCGCATGTGCCGGCCCGCTGATGGCGGCCGAGCTGGACGCGCTCGGGAAAGCGCTCGGCCGGCCGGCGCGGCCGCTGGTGGCGATCGTCGCCGGCTCCAAGGTCTCCACCAAGCTCACCATATTGAAAGCGCTCGCTGCGAAGGTGGACCAGTTGATCGTGGGCGGCGGCATCGCCAACACCTTCATGCTCGCCGCCGGGATGCGCATCGGCAAATCGCTCGCCGAGCCCGCCCTGGTCGACGAGGCGCATGCGGTCATCGACATCATGAAAGCGCGCGGCGCCCAGGTGCCGTTGCCGGTGGACGTGGTGGTGGCCAACGATCTCTCCGTGCTGGCGCGTGCCAACCGCGTCGCGGCGACCGAGGTGCGGCCCGACGACATGATCCTCGACATCGGCCCGCAGACCGCGCAGAAACTGGCGGACATGCTCGGGCAAGCGGGCACCATCGTCTGGAACGGTCCGGTCGGGGTATTCGAATTCGATCAGTTTGCCGCCGGCACCCGGACCATCGCCCGCGCAATCGCCGACTCGAAGGCGTTCTCCATCGCCGGCGGCGGCGACAC